>JAZKBU010000006.1:0-300000 GCA_040388375.1 Bacteroidota bacterium
AATAATCCACACGTTTACCTAATAAGTTTTGACGGAAACGACCTTGTTTACCTTTTAGCATATCGCTTAAAGATTTTAAAGGACGGTTACCTTCTGTTTTAACAGCACTTACTCTTCTTGTATTATCAAATAATGAATCTACCGCTTCTTGTAACATACGTTTTTCATTACGTAAAATCACTTCAGGAGCTTTTATTTCCATTAATCGTTTCAAACGGTTGTTACGGATAATAACACGTCTGTATAAATCATTTAAATCAGAAGTTGCAAATCTTCCACCTTCCAATGGAACTAAAGGACGTAATTCTGGTGGAATAACTGGTAATATTTTTACCACCATCCACTCAGGGCGATTTTCACCGTTTTCTTGAGCAGAACGGAATCCTTCAATAACTTTTAAGCGTTTCAAAGCTTCTGCTTTACGTTGTTGACTAGTTTCGTTGCTAGCTTTATTACGTAAACCAAAACTCAATGAATCTAAATCAACTCTGCTTAATAAGAACCAAAGTGCATCACCACCCATTTTAGCGATGAATTTGTTTGGATCGTTATCGTCTAAATATTGATTATCTTTTGGTAACGAATCAAGAATATCTAAATACTCTTCTTCCGTTAACAAATCGTTCATTTGAACACCATCGTTTGATTTAAGACCCGGTTGGCAAACTACGTAACGCTCGTAATAAACAACCATGTCTAATTTTTTAGTAGGCATACCCAATACATAACCTATTTTATTAGGTAATGAACGGAAATACCAAATATGTGCAACAGGAACCACTAAATTAATGTGTCCCATGCGCTCACGTCTAACTTTCTTTTCAGTTACTTCTACCCCACAACGGTCACAAACAATACCTTTGTAACGGATACGTTTGTATTTACCACAATGGCATTCGTAATCTTTTATTGGCCCGAAAATACGTTCACAAAACAAACCACCCATTTCTGGTTTAAACGAGCGATAGTTTATGGTTTCAGGCTTTGTTACTTCACCATGCGATCTTTGTAAAATTGATTCAGGCGAGGCCAAACCAATTCTGATTTTGGTGAAATTGCTTTTTAATTTTTGATCTTTTTTGAAAGACATATATTTTGATTGATACGCGTTTATTTATTGAAAACTAGTTATTAAATATTGATTGGTTGTAAGAAATAAATCTTACAACCAATTTTAATAACTTCTTATTCTAAGGTTACATCTAAGCACAATCCTCTTAACTCGTGCAACAATACATTGAACGATTCAGGAATACCTGGTTGTGGTAAGTTATCACCTTTTACAATTGCCTCGTAAGCTTTAGCTCTACCAATTATATCATCCGATTTAATGGTTAAGATTTCTTGTAAGATATTTGATGCACCATAAGCCTCCAAAGCCCATACCTCCATCTCACCAAAACGCTGACCTCCAAATTGAGCTTTACCACCCAATGGTTGTTGTGTAATTAATGAGTATGGTCCGATAGAACGAGCATGCATCTTATCATCCACCATGTGACCTAATTTAATCATATAAATTACACCCACTGTAGTTGGCTGATCAAAACGCTCACCTGTTAAACCATCGTACAAATATGTTTTACCCCAATCAGGAATACCTGCTTTGCGGGTATATTCTAATACATCATCATCATTAGCTCCATCAAAAATTGGTGTAGCAAATTTTAAACCTAATTCAATACCTGCCCATCCTAAAACAGTTTCGTAAATCTGTCCTAAGTTCATACGAGAAGGTACACCTAAAGGATTTAAAACAATATCAACCGGTCTTCCATCTTCTTGGAAAGGTAAATCCTCGTCACGTACAATACGCGCAACGATACCTTTATTTCCATGGCGACCCGCCATTTTATCACCTACTTTTAATTTACGTTTTTGAGCAATGTAAACTTTAGCTAATTTTAAAATACCATTCGGTAATTCATCACCAACACTAATAGCATACTCTTTACGTCTGTATTCAGCTAACTCTTGGTTTACTCTGTTTTTGTAGTTAGATAAAATTTGTTTGATTAAATCATTTTTATCTGAATCAGTACTCCAGTTGTTTGCGTTTACATTGGTAAAATCAACTTCACCTAAGTTTTTCATAGTGAATTTAGTTCCTTTAGGAATCATTTCTTCACCATAAACATTCATTACACCTTGGCTTGTTTTACCTGATAATATGCTGAATAATTTTTCAACTAATACTGACTTAATACCTGCAGCATTTTTCTCATGCTCTTCAGTTAATTTAGCAATTTTAGTTTTATCGTCAGCCTTGTTGTTTTTATCTTTTTTAGCGCGTGCAAATAATTTTTTCTCTATTACCACACCTGCAGTTGAAGGAGATGCTTTTAAAGATGCATCTTTTACATCACCAGCTTTATCACCAAAAATAGCACGTAATAATTTCTCTTCTGGCGAAGGTTCAGTTTCTCCTTTTGGAGTAATTTTACCTATTAAAATATCACCATCAAATACTTCACATCCAACTCTTATTAAACCATTCTCATCCAAGTTACGTGTTGCATCTTCGCTTACGTTTGGAATATCATTGGTTAATTCTTCTTCACCACGTTTAGTATCACGAACTTCTAATTCATATTCAGTAACATGAATTGAAGTGAAAATATCTTCTTTTACAACTCTTTCGCTAATTACAATCGCATCCTCAAAGTTGTTTCCTTGCCAAGGCATGAAAGCTACTTTTAAGTTTCTACCAATTGCAAGCTCGCCACCTTGAGTAGCATAACCTTCACATAATACAGTGCCTTTAGTAACTTTTTGACCTTTTTTAACAATTGGTTTTAAGTTGATACAAGTATTTTGATTGGTACGTAAGAATTTAGTTAATTTATAAATTTTAGTATCTGTTCCGAAGCTAACCAATTTATCAGTTTCAGTTTGTTCGTAACGAATACGTACTTCATTACCGTCAACATACTCCACAACACCGTTACCTTCAGCTACTATTAAATTACGACTATCACGTGCAATTTTTCCTTCTAATCCTGTTCCAACAACCGGAGCTTCAGGACGTAATAAAGGAACTGCCTGACGTTGCATGTTCGATCCCATCAACGCACGATTCGCATCATTATGTTCCAAGAAAGGAATCATACTTGCAGCAATCGATACAATTTGATTAGGAGCAATATCCATAAATTGCAGTTTCTCTGGCTCCACCATTGGGAAATCACCTTCGTAACGTGCTTTTACTTTTAAATCTTGAAACTCACCTGATACTTCATTGTATTTAGCATCAGACTGAGCAATAACCATTCCTTCTTCATCCTCAGCACTTAAGTAAGTTACCGGTTGACCAACCGATACTTTACCGTTTTCAACTTTTAAGTAAGGAGTTTCAATAAAGCCCATGCTATTAATTTTTGCATGAACACATAGAGATGAAATCAATCCGATATTTGGTCCCTCAGGAGTTTCAATAGTACACAAACGACCGTAGTGAGTGTAATGTACGTCACGAACCTCGAAACCAGCTCTTTCACGAGAAAGACCACCTGGCCCTAGGGCAGACATTCTTCTTTTGTGCGTAATCTCAGCCAATGGATTGGTTTGATCCATGAATTGAGATAACTGATTGGTACCGAAAAATGAATTAATTACTGAAGATAATGTTTTAGCATTAATCAAATCTTGTGGCGTAAAAACTTCGTTATCGCGAATGTTCATACGCTCACGGATTGTTCTGCTCATACGAGCTAAACCAACACCAAATTGAGAATATAATTGCTCACCTACTGTTCTTACACGTCTGTTACTTAAATGGTCAATATCATCCACATCTGCACGTGAATTCGATAACTCAATTAAGTATTTTATAATTGAAACGATATCATCTTTTGATAATACACGATTATCCAATGACTCGTTTTTGTTTAATTTACGGTTGATACGGTAACGACCTACTTCACCTAAATCATAACGTTTGTCAGAGAAGAATAATTTTTCAATTACCCCACGTGCTGTTTCTTCATCAGGTGGATCTGCGTTACGTAACTGGCGATAGATATGCTCATGAGCTTCTTTAGCACTATTTGAAGTATCTTTTTGTAAAGTATTTAAAATAGTAGCAAACTCATTGTGGTTTGATTCATTTTTGTGAAGAATAATGGTTTTAACATCTGCTTCTAATATTAAATCAACGTGGCTATCTTCAATAGTCGTATCGCGCTCAATGATTACTTCATTACGCTCAATTGAAACTACTTCACCGGTATCTTCATCCACAAAATCCTCTACCCATGTTCTTAAAACACGTGCAGCTAATTTGCGGCCTAATACTTTTTTCAAACCTGCTTTGCTTACTTTAATTTCTTCAGCTAAGTCAAACAAGTTTAATATATCTTTATCAGATTCGAATCCAATAGCACGTAATAACGTAGTTACCGGAAACTTTTTCTTTCTATCAATGTAAGCATACATTACGTTGTTTACATCTGTTGCAAATTCAATCCAACTTCCTTTAAAAGGAATTACCCTTGCAGAGTAAAGTTTTGTTCCATTGGTGTGGTACGATTGACCAAAAAACACACCTGGCGAACGGTGTAATTGAGAAACAATTACGCGCTCCGCTCCATTGATACAGAAAGTACCGCTTGGAGTCATATATGGAATTGTTCCTAAGTAAACATCTTGAACAATGGTTTGGAAATCCTCATGTTCAGGATCGTTACAGCTCAGTTTTAATTTAGCCTTTAAAGGAACACTATAAGTTAAACCACGCTCAATACACTCTTCAATTGAGTAACGAGGGGGATCAACAAAATAATCTAAAAATTCTAACGTAAATATGTTTCTGGTATCGCTAATAGGAAAATTTTCCTGAAACACTTTGAAAAGCCCTTCGTTAGCTCTACTTTCCGAAGTAGTATCTAACTGAAAAAACTCTCTAAAAGATTCTAATTGAACATCCAAAAAATCTGGATAATCAATGACTGGTTTTACCGATGCGAAGGAGATTCTTCCCTCTGGTGTTATAGTTCTGTTAGTCAATGTAATAATTTTTTTTAAATTGAAAATACCTCAATTTACTAGTAATTCATTTTAATTAAGAATGGTTGAATAAAACCAAAAAACTCATAAACAATTATTTATTGCTAAATTCCTGTTTAGTAGAAAAACATTTTAGTGCTTTTTTTAAATGCAGAATTGACCCGCGGCAATTTGCCGGGGTCAAGCCTGCTTATTTTGCTAAAAGCAATTATTTTACTTCAACTTCAGCACCTGCTTCTTCAAGCTTAGCTTTTAAGCTTTCAGCTTCAGTTTTGTCAACACCTTCTTTGATAGGTTTTGGAGCACCATCAACTAATTCTTTAGCTTCTTTCAAACCTAAACCTGTTAAGTCTTTTACAACTTTAACTACGTTTAATTTTGCTGCACCAGCACTTTTCAATATTACGTTGAAAGATGTTTGTTCAGCAGCAGCTTCACCAGCTGCAGCAGGAGCAGCAGCAACAGCAACAGCTGCAGCAGCAGGCTCTATGCCGTACTCATCTTTTAAAATTTTTGCTAATTCGTTAACGTCTTTTACTGAAAGGTTAACTAATTGTTCTGCGAACGCTTTTAAATCTGCCATGATTGTATTGTTTTTTTTTGTTTTTAATTAATAAATGTGATTTTATCTGAATTATTCAGGACGCTCAGATAACGTTTTTACTAAGCCTGCAATTTTACCTCCACCTGAAGCTTGTAATGCACTAATAACATTTTGAGCTGGGCTTTGTAATAAACCGATAATTTCACCGATAAGCTCATTTTTCGTTTTAAGAGCCATTAATGCATCTAATTGATCATCTCCGATAAAAATATCGACATCAATACATGCACCTTTTAAGCGAGGTATTTGTGTTTTTTTACGAAATGCTTTGATAACCTTAGCAGGTTCCTTCATTTCGTGGCTAAACATAAGCGCAGTATTTCCTACTAATGTTTCTGATAACTGACCAAAATCTCTGCCACTACGTTCCATTGCTTTTTCAACCAAAGTATTTTTAGCCACTTGCATGGTAATACCTGCTTTGAATAACTCTCTACGTAATTGGCTAGTTTGTTGAGCATTTAAACTGGCCACATCAGTTACATAAATATTCTTGTACTCGTTTAATAAACCAGCCAAGCTATCTATCACTTCGTTTTTTTCGTGTTTTGTCATAACTGTTGCTTAAAATTATTAAATGCCCGGAACCGATTTTGTATCTACAGAAATGCCCGGACTCATTGTACTACTTATACTAATGCCTTTAAGGTAAGTTCCTTTAGCAGCAGAAGGTTTAAGTTTGTTTATTGTTTGGATAAGCTCCACTGCATTTTCAAATAATTTTTGAGGCTCCATAGAAACTTTTCCGATTGATGTATGGATTGCTCCTTCTTTATCAACTTTAAAGTCAATTTTACCTGCTTTTACTTCTTTTACAGTTTTACCAATTTCCATTGTAACGGTTCCTGATTTAGGATTTGGCATTAAGTTACGAGGGCCTAATATTTTACCCAATTTACCTAATTTAGCCATTACCGCAGGCATTGTTACAATGATATCAATGTCAACCCATCCTTGCTCAATCTTTTGGATAAATTCATCCAAACCTACGTGGTCTGCACCTGCTTCACGAGCTTCAGCTTCCTTATCAGGAGTAACTAAAGCTAAAACGCGAACGTCTTTGCCGGTACCATGTGGTAAACTAACCACACCACGAACCATTTGATTGGCTTTTTTAGGGTCAACTCCCAATCGTACATCAATATCTACCGATGAATCAAATTTAGTGTAAGAAATTTCTTTCACTAATTTAGATGCGTCAGACAAAGTGTAGTTTTTGCTTGCCTCAATTTTCTTGAGTACTTCTTTTCTTTTTTTGCTGATCCTTGCCATTGTTTTACAATCTAAAAATTAATTTTGAAATGGACTATCACCCGTAACAGTAATACCCATAGAGCGAGCTGAACCTGCTACCATTTTCATGGCTGATTCTACTTTAAAGCAGTTCATATCTTGCATTTTATCAGCCGCAATTGCTCTCACCTGATCCCAAGTTACTGTTCCAACTTTTTTACGGTTAGATTCAGCAGAACCAGCTTTGATTTTTGCAGCTTCCAGCAGTTGAGAGGCTACTGGTGGTGTTTTAATAATAAAGTCGAAAGACTTATCACTATATACCGAAATTACTACCGGTAAAATTTTAC
The DNA here is from genome assembly GCA_040388375.1 of Bacteroidota bacterium. Lineage (NCBI taxonomy): Bacteria > Pseudomonadati > Bacteroidota > Bacteroidota bacterium. Next base: position 7,192 of record JAZKBU010000006.1, read on the forward strand.
CAGCTTTATCCTGAGTTCTAGCATTAAATTGCTTACAAAACTCCATGATATTTATACCTTTTGAACCTAAAGCCGGTCCAATTGGTGGTGCAGGGTTAGCGGCTCCGCCTTTTACCTGCAATTTTACAAATCCTGTTAATTCTTTTGCCATTTTATTTATTTATTAATAGCCGTTTTTGGCGTTCTATATTTAATCAGTGGAAAGCAGCATTAAATATAAATAACCAATTGTTGGCTTTCAATTCTATTTTTCTTTTTCTACCTGAACAAAGTTTAACTCTAAAGGAGTTCTTCTTCCAAATATTTTTACCATTACTTTTAGCTTTTTCTTTTCTTCACTCACCTCTTCTATCAACCCATCAAATCCGCTAAAAGGACCATCTATAACTTTTACTGTTTCGCCAACAATAAAAGGCTCTGACATTACTTCTCCTTGTTCACCAATAGCATCAACGTTACCTAAAATACGGGCAACTTCTGATTGACGCAAAGGAACCGGAGTTGATTTGCCACCTAAAAATCCAACTACTCCGTTTACAGAATTAATAATGTGGCCAACTTCGCCCACTATTTCCGCCTGTATTAAAATATAACCTGGTAAATACGCTTTTTCTTTAGCTATTTTTTTACCATTTTTTACGGTGTATACTTTTTCCGTAGGAATTAAAATTTGGGGTACAAAAGCGCTTAAGCCAGCTCTTTCAAGCTCAACTTCTATTTGTGCCTTTACCTTTTTTTCTTGTCCGGTAATTGCTCTGGCTACATACCACTTAAATTGTTGTTCCTGTGTCATTATAATACTCAAATTTTTTACTTAAATATTTGGTAAAAAAATCCTAATCCACCATTGCTTATTAAATCCATTATAAAAATAACGAAGGCAATTAATAAGGTAGCTATCATTACTATAATAGTGCTTTCTTGTAATTCACCCCAAGTAGGCCAAGTTACTTTATTTAGCAATTCATCGTATGATAATTTAACGTACTCTTTAATTTTATTCATATCAACTTTGAGAGGTAAGCTTAATTGCTTTTTACTCTTATATTTTAGCAGGAGTGGAGAGATTCGAACTCCCATCAACGGTTTTGGAGACCGCTATTCTACCCTTGAACTACACTCCTAAATTAGACACTAAATGTTGGCTAAGCGAACTTAACCAACATTCGGTATCTAATGGTATTTGTTTAAATTATTTTATAATTTCAGTAACCTGACCAGCACCTACTGTACGACCACCTTCACGAATAGCAAAACGTAAGTTTTTTTCCATTGCGATTGGGTTGATTAATTTTACAGTAATAGTTACGTTATCACCAGGCATAACCATTTCCATTCCTTCAGGTAATACTACTTCACCTGTAACGTCTGTTGTACGGAAGTAGAATTGAGGACGGTATTTGTTAAAGAATGGAGTGTGACGTCCACCTTCGTCTTTTGATAAAACGTAGATTTCTGCTTTGAATTCAACGTGAGGCATTACTGAACCTGGTTTGCAAATAACCATACCTCTACGGATTGATTCTTTGTCAACACCACGTAATAATAAACCTACGTTATCACCAGCTTCACCTCTGTCTAATATTTTACGGAACATTTCAACACCTGTAACTGTAGAAGTTAATTTCTCAGCACCTAAACCAATAATTTCTACTGGATCATTTGAGTTGATAACACCACGCTCGATACGACCTGTAGCAACTGTACCACGACCAGTAATTGAGAATACGTCTTCAACCGGCATTAAGAAAGGTAACTCAGTTAAACGTGGAGGAACCGGGATATAAGAATCTACAGCATCCATTAATTCCATGATTTTAGCAACCCATTTAGCATCTCCGTTTAATCCACCTAAAGCAGATCCTTGGATAACTGGAATTTCATCACCAGGGAATTCATATTTGTTTAATAATTCACGGATTTCCATTTCAACGATTTCTAATAACTCAGAATCGTCAACCATATCAACCTTGTTCATGAATACAACAATACGAGGTACACCTACCTGACGAGCTAAAAGGATATGCTCGCGAGTTTGAGGCATAGGACCATCTGTAGATGCAACCACTAGGATAGCACCATCCATTTGTGCAGCACCCGTAACCATGTTTTTAACATAATCCGCGTGACCTGGACAATCTACGTGAGCGTAGTGACGGTTAGCTGTAGCATACTCAACGTGTGCTGTGTTAATTGTAATACCTCTTTCTTTTTCTTCTGGAGCTGAGTCGATAGAGTCAAAAGAACGAGCTTCTGATAAACCTGCATCCGATAATACTTTAGTAATCGCTGCAGTTAAAGTTGTTTTACCGTGATCTACGTGACCAATTGTACCAATGTTAACATGTGGTTTACTGCGGTCAAATTTTTCTTTAGCCATGATGTTTTATTTTTTTATTTTATTGTTTTTTAAATGCACCAAAAGCCCCCTAGGGAGCTATTATTTTTTTGAGCTGTTGAAGAGAATTGAACTCTCGACCTCTTCCTTACCAAGGAAGTGCTCTACCCCTGAGCTACAACAGCTTGTTTTTTTTATATTATGTTGTAGTTCTTTATAAATTTAACACTTCGTTAAATTGAACTTCTAAACGCTTTATTTACAAAATCAAACAAACACTTGCAAATGCTTGCTTAATTCAAATTGTTTTATTCTTCGATACACTCTATAAAACAATTTTACTAGAGCGAGAGACGAGGCTCGAACCCGCGACCTACAGCTTGGAAGGCTGTCGCTCTACCAACTGAGCTACTCTCGCTTATTATGTTTGTGGGGAGAGAAGGATTCGAACCTTCGTAGATTTCTCAACGGATTTACAGTCCGTCCCATTTGGCCGCTCTGGTATCTCCCCTATTATTACTTACGTAATAAATGAGCCACTTGCCGGAATCGAACCAGCGACCTACTGATTACAAATCAGTTGCTCTACCAGCTGAGCTAAAGTGGCTTTTACTTGTGTTTTGTTTATTAATTAAGAGCAGGTAAGTTAATAATTAACTTGATTGGCATCGTTTCTTTCGAAATAATACAAATCAATTAGATAGTAAAAATATAAGTGGTAGTTATATTTTCCGTGATTTAACACTAGTTTACTAATAAAAGAACTGCCCTTTCTTTGATTTTGGGACTGCAAATGTAGGAGTTTAAAGCAATTTTCAAATACCTTTTCAAAAAAAATTTAAAGTTTTTTCATAAATATAGTATTCCGGAGCGATTATCTATTTATAAAAATAAAAAAGCCAGCTACTTATGTGGCTGACTTTTCTACAATTTATTTTTCTGTTTTTTTAAATTTTTGCTTGAAGCTTTTCTTTGTACTTCCTCACCTGAGCATTTACTTTGTCTAACACTAAATCGGTAGCGGCTTCAAATGTACTGCTGTGTTCTTTTGCAAAAACTTCATAGCCACCTGCATTTAACTTTACTTCTACCGTTTTATTTTCTCCCTGGGCGTCTTTTTCAAGCCTTAAATATACCATTGCTTTATCTATGCCTTCATAAAATGTTTGTGTTTTCTCTACTTTCTTGGTAATAAAATCAAGCAGTTTCTTATCTGCGTCAAAATGAATAGATTGAATGTCGACTTTCATACTTTTAATTTATTTTTAGGTTGAATAATTTAATTTAACTAATTGATTAATTTCTAGGGTGTTTATCTTTATATACTTCTTTGAGTCTTTCTATACTGTTGTGGGTATAAACTTGTGTGGCAGCTAAACTTGCATGGCCTAATAGTTCTTTTATTGCATTCAAATCAGCTCCTTTGTTTAACAAATGGGTTGCATAGGTGTGCCTTAACACGTGTGGGCTTCTTTTAGTAATGGAGGTTACCTGACTTAAATAAAGCTTTACGGTATTGTAAATGAACTTGGGATACAGTTTTTCGCCTGTATTGGTTACAAGCAGATAATCGTTTTGAGTAAAGCCTTCCATTACTTTAGCCGTGTTATATTCTACTATTTGTGTAATTAAGTCGTTAGTAATAGGAATAATGCGTTCTTTATTACGTTTTCCCAAAACTTTTATTTGGCGTTTATACTGATCTATATTGCTATTTACAAGATTTTGTAACTCTGATAACCTAATACCCGTTGTATAAAACAAATTCATCATTAGTTTATCTCTTTGCCCTTTAAAATCTTTAGTAAACAACTCTTTAGATTTACTGGTTAATGAATCTTTTTCATTTAATAAGCTATCCATTCCGTGTTGCTCAACAAACTCCGGTAATCTTTTTTCAATTTTTGGCGCTTGCACCTTACTGATTGGATTGTAGCTTATGAGTTGTTCCTTCTGTAAGAATTTATAAAATGATCTTAGCGTAGATAGTTTTCGTACAACGGACCTGTTTTTTAGTTCTTCGTTCATCATGTGTACCAACCAGCTTCTGATATGCTGGTGGTTGATGGCTTCTACATTATTTATCTGATAAGTAATTTGAAGAAATGTTTCGAACTGCAATAAGTCGGTTTGGTAACTTGTGAGGGTGTGGATTGATTGCTTTTTCTCAAACTCAACATATTGTAAAAACTGTTGTATGGCTGCCCCCAAAATCATATTAACGAATGTAGCATAATTGATATGAATATCAAACAAATTATGTTATTTATTTTTGACGGTAATTTATTGTTTTAAACTAAAAGAGCTTCGAGGTTAAAACCCCGAAGCTCTTTGTAATTAGGAATTGATTGGTATGTTACTTCAATTGTTTTAAAACTTCAATTGCATTTTTATTATTAGGGTCATATTCTAATGCTTTTCTGTACATAGCTTTACATTCATTTTTCATGTCTTTTTGCAAGAAATAAAAACCTAAATAATCATAAGCGGAAGCAATACTTTTTGATAATGCTACTTTTTGTTTGTTGAAGTTAGCTGTATCGGCTAATGTTAATTCAATGTACTTTTCGTATAGTGTTTTAGCAATAGTTGTTTTTAACAGGGTATCGATAGCAGCATTTGCATTGGCTCTTTGTAAATATGCATCAGCATAGTCTGGTTTTGCTTCGTTTACTTTTGCAAAAGCTGAATCTGCCTTAACAAACATTTTAGCATTGTAATAATATTTACCTATTGTATAATTATCTAACAGGGTAACTTTTTTAGCTAAGCCTGTATATGTTTCATAAGCTGTTACTGCCTCGGTATATTTACGTTGTTTAAAATAAATTTTAGCCAGTTCTTGGTATAACTCTATTTTGTTAGGGTCCATAGTAACGGCTTTGTTTATATTCACTATTCCTATACTATCTTTTCCGGGTATTTTTGATTGTAATTTACCTAAGTATTCGTAATCGGTAGCACTTACTTTTTCGGGTGCAATATTAGCTAACAATGTTTCTAATGCACTTAATCCTTTTTTAAATGTTTCCTGATCGTTTTTTAAATTACCTGCTTCGTAGCTTGAGTAGGCTAATAATCGGTTCAAATAAATATTATTTGATTTATCACTTTTAATGGCTTCTTGCACGTAAATTAAGGCTTCTGCATATTCTTTTGATTTGTATAAAATTTGTGCATAACGTAATTGATTGGCTGAACTTACTTCTGAGTTTAACAAATAGTTTTTATACGACTCTTTTGCTTTATCGAATTTACGTAACAATGAATAATACTCTGCTTGGTTTTTAAAGGCTGTAGCATAGTTAGGGTCTTTAGCAAAAGCTGTATCTAAAGCTTCTTTGGCTACCGCTAAATTTCTTACTCTTATCCATATTAGAGCAATTTTTGCAAATGCTTTAGGGTTGTTTGGATTTAATACGGTGGCTCTATTATAAAAAGTGGCTGCTTTACTTCCATCTTGCATTTCTAAAAACACATCACCGGCAGTGGTTAATACATCATAATCGGTTTTAGTCACTTTATAGGCTTCTTCCATTAAAGCGGAAGCTTGTGCTAACATTTTATTTTCACCTGTTATCATAGCACTTGCTACGGCAATCATTCCTTTTGCATTTACATAATCTCCCTGTTTGTTTCTACAAAGTGCTAATGCTTTGTCGAATTGTGCCTGAGCTTCCATTACTTTATTATCTTCTAATAACAACTCTCCAACACCAGCATATAAACCGGGGTAATTAGGTGCATTTTGTAAGCCTTTTTTATAACTAATTAAAGCTGAATCGGGCTTATATAAATTATTGTATGATTGGCCTAATAAATAATAATTTTCGCCATTGGCCGGTTCTTTTTCTGTTAATGCTAAAAATATGTTTCGTGCATGTTCATATTTTTCAAAATCAATTGCTTTTAAACCCTCACTTAATGATTGTGCTTGGATTGAAAATGCTACTAACAATAGCTGTGCAAATAATACTAATCTTTTCATGTATCTGTTTTTATTGTTTTGATAGATTGGCTCTTTTGAAGCTAAATCTTAAATCTATTTATTTTGTTTTCAAATTAAATGCCAAATGCCTCAATTAACTAAATTTTGTTATTATGTAACCTTAATTTAACATTTGTATTGAACTTAATGTTATAAACCCAACCACTCTTTGGCCGTTTTATTTAGTACTTGTTCTTTTTGTGCAGGTGTTAAATCTTTCATTTGTTCAATAAATTTCCCATGTTCTAAATCACCCAAAGGGAAAGGAAAATCGCTGCCTAAGGCAATTTTATTGGCACCAAATAATTGAACTAAAAATTTAAAGGTATCATCATCGTGTACTAAGCTATCTATATAAAATTTATCTAAATACGTTCTGGGGTCACTTATTTTATGTACGTTACACAAATCAGGTCGGGCATGGTAAGCATGACTTATTCGCCCTAATGTTTGAGGAAAGCATCCTCCCCCATGTGCAAATAAAACTCTTAATTTAGGATACTTATCGAATATACCACCAAATATAAAACTACAAATAGCTAATGATGTTTCGGCAGGCATACCAACTAACCAAGGTAAAAAGTATTTTGGCATTCGGTCTTGTCCCATCATATCCCAAGGATGAACGAATATGGCCATTCCTTCTCTTTCTGCTGCTTCGTAAAACGGATAATAGTATTCATCATCTAAATTACGGTGTTCTATATGAGTTCCTATTTCTACTCCTTTTAAACCTAGTTCGTTTTTACAACGTATTAATTCTTGCACCGCTAATTCAATATCTTGCATAGGTAAAGTAGCTAAACCTAATAATCTATCGGGGTACTTTTGTTGAATTTCGGATAGGTAATTATTATAGTATTGTGCCCACTCTAAAGTATGCTTAGGCTCTGCCCAATAATAAAACAATACAGGTATGGGCGAAAGTGCCATTATTTGCACTTCATGTTGATCCATGTGTTCAATTATTTTTTCCGGGTTCCAACATAATTCGTCAATGGTTCTGAAAAAAGTACCATCGGCTTTCATCATATGGGCTTTGCCTTCTTCAAAATGATCTAAGTAAATAAATTCATCGCCATATCCATATTTAGTTTTTAAATTGGGCATAAACTGTGGCAAAATATGGGCGTGAACGTCTATTTTCATGATTAATATGGCAATAAATAATCCCGCAATAATATCAATTTATAATTAAAGTTTTAATAACAAACTGGAACCGCTCATAATATTTTTGTAAAATTAACGTGGTAACTTTTCTTATTATTTTTAAATAAACTATTATCGCAAACACTTAAAAATATATATGAAAAAAATAATTACAATTATTGCGGGTATTGCAATCACTTTATCGGCTAACGCACAGGTTATTCCAAATGGCGATTTTGAAAATTGGACTCAAACTGGTTCAGGCTTTTCTTTAAACAATTGGCAAATATTTACTGCAGGTGTTACTAGGATTGCTTCTCCAATTAGTGGGTCGTACATGTTGCAAATAGGAACTGCTGGTTTACCAACTCAATTAGGAACTGCTTTTGCTTCAACAAACCGTCCTACTTCAATTCGTTTTGTTTCTGGTTTTGCTAAACAATTGTCAACTGATTTTGCTGTTATTTTAGTTACTATGACTAAATGGAACTCAACTACAAGTACCAGAGATACTATTTTAAGTAATCCTATTATAATTAACGTAAATACTGCAACTGGTAGTTCTGTTGCTCTTGCTGACCAATCTATTAACTTAACTTACCGTACTAATACAACTGACAATCCTGATAGTGCAAGAATAACTATTATAAATGCTTTACCTTCTTCGGGTTCATCGGTTGGACAAAACACTACTTTAATTATTGATAATATCCGTTTCAGCGAGTGGGGAACTTCTGTTCAACCTGTACCTGTTGGAACTATTGATATTGGAAGTGTTAAGGTATTCCCTAATCCTGCTAAATCAATTGTTAACTTTACAACTGAAAATGTATTGGCCAGAACAATTGCTATTTATGACATTACAGGACGTTTAATTGAAAACATAAACTTACAAAACAAGGAAGCTAAATTAAATGTAGAAGACTATAGCAATGGTATTTACATTTACAGCATTTGCAACGAAAACGGCCAAGCTGTTTCTTCTGGTAAATTCAGTGTAAGCAAGTAATATCTTATTTAAAACCTATTCATTAAAACTGCTTTACGTAAATGTAAAGCAGTTTTTTTATGCCCTAAAATGGGTAAAATATAAAAATCATGTGGTGATGTATTTTTTTGATAGGTGAAATCAATACTTTTGAAAACTACTTGAACTATAAAATTACTCAGTATAAATGACTAAACATACAGATTTACATGCAGCAACCGGCAATACATTAAGTTGTAAAGGTTGGGTACAGGAGGCTGCATTGCGCATGCTTCATAATAATTTGGATCCAGATGTAGCTGAAAGGCCTGACGATTTGGTGGTATATGGCGGAATAGGCAAAGCGGCCCGTAATTGGGAAAGTTTTGATTTAATAGTTAAGGCTTTACAGGATTTGGAAGAGGATGAAACGCTTTTAATTCAAAGTGGTAAACCTGTTGGTATTTTACCTACGCATAAGGATGCTCCGCGTGTTTTAATTTCAAATTCTATGTTGGTTCCTAAGTGGGCTAACTGGGAAACTTTTCATGAGCTGGATAAAAAAGGACTGATGATGTACGGCCAAATGACTGCGGGAAGTTGGATTTATATCGGCTCGCAAGGTATAGTGCAGGGAACTTATGAAACTTTTGCTGAAGCTGCCCGCCAACACTTTAACGGTACTTTAAAAGGAACGTTAACGGTAACTGCCGGTTTAGGTGGTATGGGTGGTGCTCAACCACTTTCGGTTACTATGTGCGATGGTGTTTGCCTAGCTGCTGAAATGGTGGAATGGCGAATTAAAAAACGTATTGAAACACGTTACCTGGATGTAATGAGCCGTGATATTGACCAGGCTATTGATATGGCTTTAAAGGCCAAAGCGGAAGGTAAGCGTTTATCAATTGGCGTGCTTTGTAATGTTATTGATTTATTGGAACGTTTAATTGAACGTAATATAACACCTGATTTATTAACGGATCAAACTTCAGCTCACGACCCTTTAAACGGATATTATCCAGAAGGCATAGCTGAAGAGGTGGCTGACCATATGCGTAAAACGGAGCCTGAAAAGTATACTGAAAAATCGTTGGATACCATGGCTCACCATGTAAAATTGATGTTGGAACTGCAAAAGCGTGGTGCTATTACTTTTGATTATGGTAATAACTTGCGTGGACAAGCAAAAGACCAACGTGGTGTGCAAAACGCATTTGATTTCCCGGGTTTTGTACCTGCTTATATTCGCCCTTTATTTTGCGAAGGTAAAGGTCCTTTCCGTTGGGTAGCTTTAAGTGGCGACCCTAATGATATTTATGTAACGGATCAGGTAATGAAGGATTTGTTTCCTGAAAATGAATCGTTACACCGTTGGTTGGATATGGCCCAAGAGCGTATTGCTTTTCAAGGATTGCCTGCACGTATTTGCTGGATAGGCCAGGGCGATAGGGAAAAAGCAGCTTTGGCTTTTAATGAACTGGTAAAAACAGGTAAAGTAAAAGGCCCTATTGTAATTGGTCGTGACCACTTGGATACGGGTTCTGTAGCTAGTCCAAACCGTGAAACGGAAGCGATGAAGGATGGCAGTGATGCGGTAGCTGATTGGCCTATACTGAATTCATTGATTAATACGGCTGGTGGTGCCAGCTGGGTTTCTATTCACCATGGTGGTGGCGTTGGTATGGGTTATAGTATTCATGCAGGAATGGTTATAGTAGCTGATGGTACTGAAGATGCTGCACGCAGGTTAAAACGTGTATTGCATAACGACCCCGCTATGGGTGTTATTCGTCATGCTGATGCGGGTTATGATATAGCTATTGATACGGCCAGAAAACACCGTTTGGATATTAAGGAAAGATTGAAGGACAAAGTGGATAAACCTGGTTATTAATAAATGTCAAAAAACTTGACAAAAAATAATAATTTAATACTTTCGTATTTCTTATGAAAAAAAATATATGAAAAAAATTATTACAACAGTAGCTTTGACCGTAGCATTAATGTTTGGAGCTAAAGCACAACAAGGAGAAATTTTAGGAGGTGTTAATTTAGGCTACTTGTTACCAATGGGTAAATTTGGTGATGCCGTAGATGGTGGTTTAGGTTATGGTATTTCGGGTAAATACTTCTTAACTGACAACTTATCTGCAGGTATTAATGCCAATTATTTTTCACTAGCCTTGAAATCGGCCTCTTCTTATTCGGTTAGTTCAACTCAATTCCATTTAAGTGGAGACTACTTTTTCATGACTGATGAAGTTAGACCCTATGCAGGAATTGATTTTGGTATGACTCAATATACATTTGATTTTTTTGGTGGTGAGGTTAAAGAAAATTACTTGAGTTATGGTCTTGGAGCAGGTTTAATGTACTTCTTTAACGATAATTTCGCTGGAAATGGTATGGTTAGATTTAATTCAATTAATGCAGAAGAAGCATCTAACTATCTTTCTATAGGTTTAGGAGTTACTTATAAACTTCATTAATCAGTAGAAATACTCTTATCTTTTTAACAAAAAATCCCGTTCAAAATTGAACGGGATTTTTTTATGGATTTTATTGTATTAATGTACAATCTGAATTTTCTGTTTGTGTAATATTGTTCCTTCCTGGTTTTTAAATGATACAATGTATAAACCTTCTTTCCATTCTGCTGTACTGATGGTATTGTTAGCTATGACTTGTATAGCTACTTCTTTCCCTGTCATATCAGTTACAGTTACTTGTTTTATTGCTGTGTTGCCTGTAACTACTATACTATTATTGGCAGGATTTGGATATACGGTGTATGTTTCTTCTTTTACTTCGGGTACCGCATTGGCATTAGCGGTGTATTTGTAATCAAACTCAAAATATACATTATCATTACCTCCGCTTGGCGGACCTGCAGGTATTTGTACTTTGGTACACTTTAACATAACGTATAGATTGCTTTGTCTTATTCTGCCAATATATACTTCGTCTGTTTTCACCTCGGCAATGGCTAAGGTAGCTCTAGTTGAATTATATTTACTGCTTATATCGGTATTGGCAGTGGCTGCATTGTATATGGTTAATCCATTATCTAGTTTATGCCATTTTGTAGTGCTATTGCCTTTAATGGAACCGCCCCATATGGTACTTATACCTGAAGTAAAACCTAAATAAAAAGAAGCACCACTGGTTCCAAATGGGCCATTGTGTTCTACCATGTCTATATTATTTTCTTCAGCATTGGCATAAGCGCCAAATGTATTTTGATCGAAGCTCCAATAGTATTGGTTACTTACAAAATTGTATCCTGATTTTGAACCATTGGCACCATTTCCAAAGGGTGTACCTGTCATGTCTGAACTATGGTGTTCGTAAAAACGTAATCCTTTTACTTCTTTAACGGTTTGTGATTGAATACTGGTAGTGTAAATAAGGCAAGCTAATACTGTAATTTTTTTTATCATATATGTGTTGTTAAAATTTATGTACTGATATTGCTTTCACCTGTGTGGTTGCATAAATCAATGTCATATTTAGTATAAGCTACACTATCAGCATTCTAAAAGAAAAGCCCGCTTTCATTCATTGAAAGCGGGCTTTTACTTTGTTATGGTTTAATTAACTTATTCTGCTTTTACTACTTTTCTAGCGGTTAGTTTATTACCATGTAATACATGTATTAAATAAACGCCTGATTTCATATCGCTTAAATCAATTACCTGACCATCTATTCTATCGGCTTTGCCTAGAACTATTTGTGTTATTTGTTTACCTGACATATCGTAAACTGAAACAACTGTTTCATCGCTATTGGTAAACTTCGCTGTTAATTGTACTGAACTTGAAGTTGGATTTGGAGCCAACTGAACGAAGTCATTAGCAACAACATCTTTGATACCTAAACTTGTTACAGCAAACACATCGGATGTATTTTGACAACCGAGGCTATCAACTGTTACTATATAGTTTCCTGTTTGTTTTGCTTTGTGCTTGTTATTGGTAGCACCAGGAATTTCTATATTGTTTACATACCATTGGAATGTGCTTGTTGTAGCAGCAGTCATTAAGCTATCGCCTACTCTGGTAATTATTGGTTTAGCCGGAAGGCGTTTAATCAATAATGCTGCAGTGGCGGTATCTTTTGGTTTGGTTGTACAATTAGCGGTGCTGGTCAATATACATTTAATTTCATCACCGTAATTTACCGGTGTGGTATATTTAATGCTATCTGACCCAACTACTGTTCCATTTTTCAACCAAATGTGAGATGGTGTTGTTCCTCCATTGGCATCGGTTGCTGTAAATACAATTGTTGTACCACTACAAACGTTATTAGCTGATTGTGTTACTGTAACTGCCGGTGTTACTGTTGGCAAAATAAATACTCTGATTTTATTTGAAGTAACAACAGTTGGTGCAGCACAAGCTGCTGATGATGTCATTTGAACGCTTATTGAATCGTTATCGGTTAATGATGTTGAAGTGAATACTCCATTATTGGTACCTATATCTAATCCATTGCGTTTCCATTGGTATTGAGGAGTTGTTCCACCATTAACAGGAGTTGCTGTAAACTCCATTAACGCACCAACACAAGCAGTATTAACACTTACTGTAATGTTTACTGTTGGTATTACGTTTGGCGATACAGTCATAACCACTTTATTTGATACTACTGTAGCCGGTGAAGCACAAGCTGCTGACGAAATCATTTGTACACTAATTGAATCGTTATTGGCAATTAATGATGTAGTAAGTACTGCATTATTGGTACCTACATTCAATCCATTACGTTTCCATTGGTATTGTACGCCTGTTCCTCCGTTGGTAGGAGTTGCTGTAAATGTAACTGGCGAGTTAACACAAACTGAAGTAGCGCTTGCAGTAATACTTACTGTTGGTGTTACTGTTGGTGTTACTGTCATACGTATTTTGTTTGATACTACTACTGCAGGTGAAGCACAAGCTGCTGACGAAGTCATTTGTACACTGATTGAATCGTTATCAGTAAGTGATGATGTAACAAATGAAGCATTGTCAGTACCCACATCTACTCCATTACGTTTCCATTGGTACTGTACACCTGTTCCACCATTTAATGAACTGGCAGTAAATGTAACTGACGCACCTGAACAAATTGAACTATTGCTTGCTGCAATACTTACAACCGGAACAACGGTAGTTGTTACATTCATAACTGTTTTATTTGATACTATGTTGTTAGCACTTAAACAACCTGCGTTGCTTGTAAGTACTACATAAATGGTATCGTTATTAGCCAATGTAGTGCTTGCAAATGCTACTGAATCTGTACCAACGGTCACGCCATTTTTCTTCCATACATAATGTGGTGTGGTACCTCCATTGGTTATACTTGTATTAAACACAACGTTGGTTCCACTACAAATAGTGGTTTGGCTGGCAGTAACTGCTACTGTAGCAGTAAGAATCGGATTGATAATTAGCTTAACGCTTGCTGATGTATCTAACTGTCTGCTGATACATGTTGCATTTGAAGTTAATATAACTGTTATGCTGTCACCATCTGCAAAGGTACTTGATGTGTACTTAGCACTATCTGTACCGGCAGCTACTCCATTTTTATACCATTGGTAATGTGGTGTAGCTCCTCCGTTTACAGGAGTTGCAGTAAATTGTATTGAGGTACCTGCACAAACATTGTTTACACTAGCCGCTATAGTTACATCTGGTGCTACTATAGGGTTTACTGTAATTACTTTTTTGTTTGATACGATTGATGTTGGTACTGCACATGTTGCATTTGAAGTGTACTCTACATAAACGGTATCGTTGTTTGTAAGTGCTGATGTAATAACGCTATCTACATTGGTAGCTATTGTTACTCCATTTTTCTTCCACAACAAGTTTGGCGTTGTTCCTCCGTTGGTAGTAGCTACGTTAAACTGAATAGCATCGCCTGCACAGATGGTTGTAGTTGCTGAAGTAACTACTGCTGTTGGCACTACTGATGGTATAACGGTAACTCCTATTTTGTTAGAGGTAGCTGTAGTTGGTGATGGACAAACTGCGTTACTTGTAATTACTACATAAACTGAATCGTTATCTGACAAATTAGAAACAATTAATTTATCGCTATTGGTACCAATGTTTATACCTGCATTTTTCTTCCATTGGAAACTTGGTGCGGTACCTGCATTCACCGGAATTGCTGTAAAGGTATCAACTGTGCTTGCACAGAATGTTGTAGCAAAAGCGGTGATGCTTACTGATGGTGTAATAAGCGGATTAACTGTCATCTTAATTGAGTTTGATGTATCCTTACTAGGAATAGCACAACCTAAACTTGATGTTAACACTACTGTGAATGAATCGTTATGGCTGATAGTTGCAGGTGTAAATACATTGGTATCGGTACCTACATTTACGCCATTTTGTTTCCACTGATAGCTTGGTGTTAATCCACCATTTACCGGTGTAGCTGTGAATGAAACTAAGTTACCTGCGCATATTGTTGTAGCAGTTGTAGCAATGTTTACATCCGGTACTATTGATATACCAACATTCATTTTAACATGGTTTGAAACCACGTTGACTACTGTTGCACACAATGCAGATGAACTTAAAATACAAATAACTGAATCGCCATGTGCCAGTGTAGTGCTGGTAAATGTATTGCTATTGCTTCCTACGGTAAGTCCATTGATACGCCATTGGTATGTTGGTGTTAAACCTCCGTTGGTAGCAGTTGCAGTGAAGGTAACTGACATGCCTGAACAAATACTCGAATTGGTAGCAACCATACTTATTGTTGGTGTTACCGAACCTGTTACATTGATAGTTGAATTGGCAGTATCGTTGTTGGCATTGATATCGGTAGTTGAATTTGGCGATGCTGAGAATGCACTAATAGCAAATGTACCACCAGTAGTAAAGTTATAATTACCCAATACTATCTGTGCACTGGTATTACCTGATGTTAATGTGCCTGTCCAAGAATATGTTGGTTGACTAACACCATTAATGGTCCAATAAATAACAGCATTGTTTACGGTTTGATTACCATAGTTTTTCAATTTTACCACTATGTTTTTAGTTGTACCACAGAAATTGGTTGTTGGTGAATCAACACTTAACACACCAATATCCATAGATGAGAAGTATTCATCAGCTCCAATATCTGGAGGTGAAAGACGTGTTTCTCCATCTATATCTGTAGTAACTGCTGGTATAGCTATTCCTTTACTTGTGCTGTTAGTTAAATGTAAATCTTTTGTAGACGTAAACGGAATGCTTACGTTGTATGAGTTAGCATTGTAACCTCCTCCTCCTACATAGGTACCAGTAGTGTAAGTTGTTCCATTCAGGTTAATTAAGTTAGCAGCAGCTCCGTTATAGAAGTTATTGTAATTAAATGTTGCAATGGTTGCTGTTCCTCCTAAATAGAATGGAATACCTGTTCCTGTTGTAGCGGTGTAGTTAAAGATATTATTTCTGATATCTAAAGTCAAGTTAGTGTAATAGTACAAACTAGCTGCAGCGTATTGTGCATTGTTAGTTGCAAAATCTAAGTTCACTGTGTTATTGAAGATATTCCAGAAATCGCTGTACTGCCAGTATAAACCTGATGCAGCTGTGCTTCTGAATCCGCCTCCGATCATATTGTTTACAAAACGGCTACGATTAGCTGATGATGTGCCACTGGCAAAATATAAATATGCTCCATACTGACCAGCTCCTGATATTCTGTTGTTACTAATATCGTGGAAGTTGATGCCTGTATTGTAGCAATTGTTCAAACTTAAACCTGATGAACCAGTTGTTCCGTTTATTCTTACATTAACTGTATTATTCAAAAATTTAAATCCTTCTGCATAGTAAGCATATACGGCTGTGTAATATGAACTGTCTATGCTATTCAGTCTGAATTTATTATTTTGTGAATAAGGAGTTGAAGTACGACCGTAATAGTAAACTGAATAGTAACCTGAATAAATTCTGTTACTGTCAATTTCTATATTACTAATACTAGTTCCATTTTGTGTTAAGTTGGTTAAATCACTGCTACCATTAATCAATAACGGAATAAAGTATTGCGAAGTTCCATTGGCTCCTGTTCCGTTTATTCTGATATTACAGTTTTTAATTTTAACAACATTACTTGCTCCTAATAAATGAACAGCTACACCATAAGTTGTACCTGCAGTTTGGATGGTCATATTGTAGAAGTTAATGTATGGAGAAGAGTTTAATCTAAGTGTATGTGCATTGGTAGTTGTAGTTGCGTTATAGGTTAATACAACTCCAGTTCTAGATTGTCCTATAAAGGTTACGGTAGTACTATCGTTTACACCATTGATAGCGTTGATATTTACCTGCTCATTATAGGTACCATCAGCAACTGTAAATGTAACCGGTGCAACTATTCCTCCACACTGTAATGCACTTGCAGCTGCAGTAAATGAAGTAAAGTTACTTGCACCACTACCAGCAGCATCAATAGTATAGCTACCTGCCATAGCCGGACAAAGCGGTCCTACTGTTAATGTATCGTCTAAGTTGTTTCCATCGGTTGTTCCATTTGGCAACGAAGTGTACGCTTTAACTGTATAAGCTGTTCCTATTGCAATGTTAAAGGTTGTAGTAAATGTTACCAATGTAGTATCGCAAGGGTTTAACGTACCTGACCAACTTTGTGTTACCGGTATATCACCGTTTACGCTGTAGTTAATATCGGCACTTGTTACAATGGTATTTCCTAAATTAGAAATAATAACTGAAACGGTTTGTGCTCCTGCTGTAATTGGAGATAATGGTGATAACATAGCGGCAACACCAATATTGTTGTTAACACCTCCTGTTACTTCATCGGCTCCCATATCTGGCGGATTGTTTCTTACGTTACCGTCTATATCTGTCGTAACGGTAGCTATTGCAATACCATTGTTACAACCATTGCCTACATGTAAATCTCTTTTCGAGGTAAACAATGGATCTCTGTTAATAGAGTTGGCATTATAACCACCACCACCTACAAATGTTGCAGGGCTGTAATTTGAACCAATAGTAATTAGGGTTGAAGGACTACCTGCTTTGTAGTAATTATTATAGTTTACTGTTGCTACGTTTGTTGCAGTAGGCACATTTAAAGCAATGGCTTGCGAAGCAGCGTCAGTAATGCTAAATATATTATTACGAACATTGATAGCTGATGAATTGGTTATGTTTAACAATCCGGTAGCTGCTGATATGGCTGTATCTGAATTTATTGAGTTATGATCAATATTCAAATAATTACCATAGTCTAAATAAATACCATTGTGTGAAGATGTATTTCTAAATCCACCACCTATCATATTATTGTTTATACGTGAAGGATTACTAAACGAACCGTATACAAAGTAGTTATAAATTCCATACTGGCCCATATCATATATTTTATTGCCGGTAACTTCATGTAACATACTACCTGAAGTAAGACAGAAATACAAGTAGATACCAGTAGATGTATTTGGACCTAATGGCCACATGTTAATGATATTGTTTTGTACTTTAACTTCTGTATTGTTATAAATATAGATACCATAATTGGTCGGATTGTTTAAAGTATTACCTCTAAATCTATTAGCGGTACCATTGTTATTATAATCCCAGATTGAAGCATAACTTCCATTGATTACGCTACTGTCTATTTCAATACTATCAACCAAGGTGTTTGATGTAGATGAATTTAATGCACCTGAAACAACCACATTGATATAATTAGCTGAATTTGATGTAGCACCCACTCCAGTAACTTCTATAATAGAATTTTTAATTTTTATATTGTTACTGTTTCCATAAATATGGACTGGCCAAGCATATGTTGCATTTGTATTGCGAACGGTCAAGTTTCTAAACTGTATAAATGAAGTATTATCAAATCTTACAGTATGACGTGAGTTGGCAGTAGTAGTACCGTTTACTAATATCCTGGTTGCAGCATTTCCTATACCACCATCAAATACAACGGTGTTGGTAACAGAAGCTCCCGGAATGGTTGGTATAACTATTTGCTCGTTATAAGTAGCTGCAGCCACATCAAATGTAACCGGACCGCTTATTCCACCACATAATAAAGCTGTTATAGCATTACCAAATGAAGTATAGTTAGTTGCACCACTTCCTGTAGGATTAATAGTATAAGCACCAGCCATTCCCACACAAATTGGAGGTATTACTAAAGTGTCGTTTACGTTATATACATCAGGATTACCATTTGGTGTTTCTGTGTATACTTTAATACCGTATGTGCTTCCGCCAACAAAATTAAATTGGTTTGCGCCTGTAAATGTAACGGTATCAAAACCACAAGGTAAAATAGTATCTGGGAAAGTTACACTAACTGGAGCACCATTATTAATTGAATATTTAACGGTTCCACCTATTACGGTATTTGAGCCATAATTTTTAACTATTACTATAATGTCTGATAAACCTGAAACAATAGGTATACTAGGTTGTAACATAGCTTTTACACCTATATCATCAACACCTGAAGGTAATTCATCAGCTCCTATATCGGCAAAACTAGCACGTACGTGACCGTCAATATCCATTGTTACACCAAGACTATCTCCGTTGTAGCAACCATCTACTATATGTAAGTTTCTGGCTCCTAAAAATAACGGATTTCTAGAAATAGAGCTGTTATTATAAGATCCGCTTGTAAAGTTGGTTAAGTTGTAGTTACCTGCTAAATACAATAATGTATTGGTACCTGTTAAACCTGCTTTATAGTAGTTGTTGTAGTTAATTGAACCTGCTCCTGCAACGTAAGTGGTACTTGGTATATACATTGGTAAACCTGTTCCGCTTGTTGCAGTGTATGCTAATACATTATTCTTAATAGCATTGTTACTACCTGAATTTATGAATAAGGCTGCATACTGTGCATTGTTAGTTGAAGCATCTAAGCTTACTGAGTTTTGGAAAATATCCCAAGTATTTCCTGATAAGAATATACCGTAACTGTTAGATGAAGTAAAGCCTCCGCCTACCATGTTGTTCCAAATACGTGAACGGCTGCTTGATGAGCTTGAGTTATTAATATAAATACCAGACTGTGTAGCATCGGTAATTTTGTTACCATTAATTTCATGGAAATTAGTAGTGGTGGCAATACAGTTATTAATGTATAAACCGTTACCGTTTTGCGAAGCATTTACACCAGTTCTGTTAACTACAGTATTATTGTTTAAAACAAATCCATCCTGGCTATATAAATACACGCCATAGTAGTATGCTCCGTTAACGTTGTTACCTCTTACCAATGTTCCAGTGCTTTGTGTAGTACTGTTACCATATAACATAATACCGTAATATCCATTGTTAATGGTATTAGAATCTATTACGACATTCTGCAATAATAATTGTGTTGTTTCGTTTGTTGCAGAACCGCTTCCAACTATACCAATAAATGTGTTATTAGTACTACTTGCAGCATTAACGCCTGCAATATCAACAATACAATTTTTAACGCTATTGTTATGTGCTGCACCGAAGTAATGAACACCCCAACCGTATGATGCACCTGTTGTTTGAATAGTTAAGTTTCTGAAGTTAACATACTGACAAGCGTTGAATCTTACTGTGTGACGCAAGTTGTTAATAGATGCGCCATAAGTTAAAATACGTGTTGCAGCATTGTTTGTTCCTCCATCAAACGTAATGGTATTAATAGCGCTTGTACCTGTTATATTGGTAATATCCAATTGCTCGGTATAAGTACCTGCTGCTACGTTAAAGGTAACAGGGCCCGTAATACCTGCACAAACCATACTGCTTAATGCTGCACCAAATGATGTAAAGTTACTAGCACCACTTCCTGTTGCATTAATAGTATACACACCATTTAAAGGACCACATAAGCTTGGGTTAATGGTATCGTTTCCTTTAAAGTTATCGCTTACTCCGTTTGGTAACGATGTATAAACAATAGCATTGGTAACTCCACCAAAATTAAATTGTTGTGCTCCTGTAAACGTAACTGTTTGTGTGCTACAAGGCAACAATGTTATACCTGTTAAGGCTTGTGTTACCGGACCTAAGCCGTTAATATTATAAGTTACATTTAACGAAGTAATAGTATTTGTACCAAAGTTTTTAACCACTACTGTTATGTTTTGTAAACCTGGAGTAATTGGTTGTGTTGGTGCCGTTAAAGCTACTACACCTGCATCGTTAGTTAATGCTTCGTCCGCTCCAATATCTGGTGGTGTATTTCTTGTATCACCATCAATATCAGTAGGAACACCAGCTATAGCAACACCTTTCATACAACCACCAGTTCTTAAGTTAAATTTACTTGCAAACTGTGGATTTACATTTAATGAATTGGCATTCATACTACCTCCACCTACAAAGGTTGATGTAGTATAGGTTGCAGAATTATAATACAACAAATTGTTTGTTGCTGCATTGAAATAGTTATTGTAGTTTAATGCAACAGCACTGTTACTTAAATAGAAAGGTAAACCTGTTCCTGTAGCTGCACTATAAACAAAATGATTATTTCTGATATCAAGTGTTGAGTAATTGGCACTGAACGCTGACAGGGTATTAGATGTTGTTGCAAAATCTAAATTAACACTGTTGTTCCAAACATCCCAATAGTCGCCATAGTATAAATATAAACCGGTAGAACTTGGCGATCTGAATCCGCCACCAATCATATTATTTACAATTTTACCTCTTGAACCTGTTACGTTATTACTAAAGTAAATATACATTCCATACTGGCCTGCATTGATTACTTTATTATTAGATATTTCATGGAAGTTACTACCTGTACTGTTACTTACGTATAAATAAACACCTGTTGAGTTAACTGATCCGTTTACACGAATATTAATGGTGTTGTTTTTAACTTTAACCCCATCTTGGTAGTAAGCATAGAATCCATAGTAATAAGAGCTATCTATTTTATTAAATCTATAGTTGTTATTAGATGAAAGCGGAGTATTTGAAGCACCAAACACTAGTATTCCGTAGTAACCGTAACTAATTTTATTACTGTCTATTTCTAATCCGGTAATATAGTTTCCGTTAGTTGTAGGTGATTGTACGTTGTTAAATCCATTTACCAATATACCTATATAAGCACTTCCTGTACTTGTTTGTCCGGCACTACCAAAAGTAATAATACAATTTTTTACTTTACTTGAGTTACTTCCGCCAAACACATGAACCGGATTACCAAATGTAGCACCATTTGATATAATGGTTAAGTTTAATATGCTTACAAATGGTGAGCTGTTTAACTGAATAGTATGAGCTGATGTATTAACAGTTGGTGTAAATGTTACTGTTCTTGTTGCTGCACTACCTCCGTCAAACACAACTGTGTTAACAGCGCTTGCTCCCGCTATGCTATTAATAGTAACTTGTTCGTTGTAAGTACCCGGAGCAATATTAAATACTACCGGTCCTACTACGCCACCACATGAAATAGCATTGGCTGCTGCACTGATTGAAGTAAAGTTACTTGCACCACTTCCACTTGGGTTAATGGTATAAACACCACTAAATGCAGTACAGAAAGTTGATGTAGTAGTATCGTTTACTCTATTAGCATCAGTAACACTATTAGGTTGCTCTGAATATGCTTTTAAAACATATGAAGTACCAAAAGCAAAAGTAAACTGGTTGCTTCCTGTAAATACTATCGATGTAGTATCGCATGGAGCTAATGAACCTGTCCAGTTAATTGTTTTTAATGAGCCTCCGTTTACTGTATATTTTATGTTAGCTGATGTAATGGTGTTAGCACCAAAATTATTCAGTCTTACACGTACATCTTGTGTACCGGCAGTAAATGGTAATTGAGGAGCCATTATAAATGATACACCTATGTCATTGTTAATTGAACCAATATATTCATCGGCTCCTATATCTGGAGGAGTACTTCTAAAGTGTCCGTCAATATCAGTTGTTACACTGGCTAATGCCGTTCCGTTTATACAACCTGAGCCAATATGTAAATCGGTAGTTGAGGTAAATCCAGGATTTTGATTACGTGACCCTGCATTGTATCCACCTCCGCCTATAAAGTTACTCGATGTATAAGTTGTTGTTCCAACTGTTACTAAGTTACTGCTTGCATTGTTAACGTAATTGTTAAAATCAAGTGTAGTTAATACAGAACCGGCTGAAGCATTGAAAGCCATTCCAGCTCCTGAAGCAGCCGAATATACAAGCATGTTATTTCTTATATCGTGTGTACCACCTGCTTGTACATACATAGCTGATGAAGTAGCTGTAGTAGTAGGGTAATCAAGATTTACTGAGTTATTGAAAATATCCCAATAGTTTAAGTTACTGCAATACAAACCAACAGCAGAAGCATTTCTAAATGTACCACCAATCATATTATTAGCACATAAAGAACGGTAAGCTGAACTTGATGAATAGGTATAATATAAATACATACCATATTGTCCTGCATTGCTAATTTTATTGTTTGTTACTGTAAATGCATTGGTTCCTTGTCCAAAGTTAAAGTATAAATATACTCCTTGTGAATTAGCCGAACCATTGATACGCATATTTACAGTATTGTTATGGAAAGTTAATCCGTTGTTGTAATAAGTGTAAATACCATAATAATAAGCACTATCAATAGTATTTTTTCTCATTAACGTATTGGTTAAATAAGGGCTACCTGTATTACTGCTTAATACTATACCATAGTATCCGTTTACTAAACGATTACTGTCTATTTCAAGTCCACTTGCTTGCGAACCTGAAGCTGTTATGTTATTACCATCAGCATTGTTGTTTACAACAATTGGTGCATAAGAACCCGAAGCTGAAGTAGCAGCAGCACCTGTAATCTGAACAATACAGTTTTTAATTTTAATATTGCTGGCAGCACCCATTATATGGACACCACTACCGTAGCTTGTACCATTATTCTGAATATTTAAATTTCTGAAAATAATGTTCGAAGCACCATTTATCCTGATAGTATGATACTCTGTATTTACTGTAGGAGCAAAAGTAATTATCCTGTTTGCAGCACTATCACCATCAAAAGTAATGGTGTTTGTTAAGCTTGAACCGGCAATAGCAGGTAATGTTATTTGCTCAGTATAAGTACCGGCAGCTACTGTAAATTTAACAGGACCACTAATTCCACCACACGTTAAAGCATTGGCAGCAGTAGTAAACGAAGTAAAATTGTTTACACCTGATCCGGTTGCATTGATAGTATAATTTCCGTTTAAGAAAACACAACTTGGTCCTAAAATTATGGTATCGTTTGATGTTTTAGGATCTGCAGTTAAGTTTGGATTAGAAGTATAAGCTGTAATTTGATAAGCTGTACCCATAGCAAAGTTATACTGATTAGCTCCGGTAAATGAAACACTCACAGTATCGCATGGAGCCAATGTACCGCTCCAAGCAATTGTTTTAGCTAAACTTCCATTTACACTATAACTTACGTTGGCTGATGTAATAGCATTTGAGCCAAAGTTTTTAAGCACAACGCGTATATCTTGTAAACCAACGGTAAAAGGAGCAATGCTTACTAATCCTACATCGTTATTAGCACCAGCAAACTCATCAGCACCAACGTTTGGAATACCGGCACGTGTTTGTCCGTCTATATCATCAACCAAACCTAAGTTAGTACCTTTTGTACAACCTTCTAAAACGTGTAAATCAGTTGCTGAAACCCAGTTAGGATTTTTGTTAAACGAAGCAGTATTAAAACCTCCTCCATTTAAATAATTGTTGGCATTATAGTAAGTACCGGCTAAGTAAACCAGGTTATTACTAGCAGCATTAGCTCTGTAATAGTTATTATTATCTAACCTGAAAATACCACTTGGCAATGCACCAACATATACCGGCAAACCAATATTTGTTGGACCACCAGTAGTGGCAAAAATATTGTTTCTTACATCAATACTTGCACCACTGTATAAGTATAATGCTGCATATTGTTCGCTACCGGTTTGTAAAAAGTCTACATTCACCGAGTTATTAAATACATCAACATTATTACTGTATTGTAAGCTAATTCCATAGCTTCCGTTTACTTTAAAACCACCCGCAAGCATATTGTTTGCTATACTATGGCGAGCATTGCTACTTCCAAAGTAATAAGCATAAATACCATAATTACCTGCGTTTGTTATTTTATTTGCATTTACCGTATGGAAATTAGTACCTGTTGTGTAGCAGAAATATAAATACAATCCGTATGAACTAACACCAGTTACACTACGCATGTTAATGTTGTTATTGCTTATATTCATTCCATCCTGGTAATAAAAATAACCACCGGTGTTATAAGCATTCACAATATTGTTTCTTCTGAATTTATTATTGAAAGCATAAGGAGTACCGGTAACACTATAAGCATAAATACCATAGTATCCATTATTAATGGTATTACTGTCAAACTCTAAATTGTTTACCTGCGAACCGGTGGTTAACGAAGTAATTGAAGTTGAGTTATTGATAATTACAGGAACATAATTAGCAGAAGTACTGGTAGCTCCAGTTCCTGTAATTTCCATCACACAATTTTTAAATTTACTAAAATTACTGTTACCTAATACATGTACCGCAGCAGCATAAGTTGCACCGCCTGCACGTATAGTTAAGTTTCTGAAAATAATATTAGAAGCAACGTTTAATCTTACCGTCCAGAAATTAGTTGTTGTATTAGCAGCAGTATCTATAATTCTTGTTGCTGCATTTCCTGCACCACCATCAAACGTAATAGTATTGATATTGCTATTACCTGTAACATTGGTAATATTAACCTGCTCGTTATAAGTAGCAGCAGATACTACAAAAGTAACTGCGCCAGATACACCGGCTGTGTTTAATGCATTAACTGCAGCTCTGAAACTGGTAAAGTTAGTTCCACCGCTACCACCACTTGGGTTAATAGTATAAATTCCTTTTAACGAAGTAATTTTAGGCCCAACATTAACAGTATCGTTTATTAAATTGTCATCGTTACTGCTATTTGGTTGGTGTATATATACTTTAAATGTAGTTAATACGGCAGGTAATATATTAGCTCTTTTCGATCCGTCCAATACAATTTGCATCACATCATTAGTAGCTAAACTTAATCCGCTAAATAATGAATCTTGCATATTTGCACCGTTCACGGTGTGGCGAAGGTTAAAGCTGTTAATAGTAGTAGCTCCAAAGTTTTTAACCGTTAATACCACATTTTGTAAACCGGCTGACAAGAAAGTATCAGGTGACATTACAGAAACAATTCCTAAGTCGGTAGTAGCACTTGAAGCTTTTTCATAAGCACCGATAGTAGGTGGGTTATTACGTTGTACGTTTAAAATATCAGTAGGCACTGCTGCCAGTAAAATACCATTAAGAGCAACTGTTGGTAATAGGTCTCTGGTAGCTGTATAAAGAGGATTGATACGAGAAGAATTTAATCCTCCAGAAGTAGCTGTGTTATAGGCTAAAGTATCATAGTTAGTTCCATTTACCTGAATATGTTGTAAACCCAATACTGTTTTATGATAGTTGTTGTAATTAAGTGCACTAAATGTTACACCAGAAACAGCACGGAAAGGATACATGTTAATACTAGCCGATGGATGCGTAATAGCAAAATTGTTATTTCTACAATCGTTAACAGTACTACCTGTAAAATAAATAGCCGATGCGGTACCTGTAGCAGCATTGTCAATATTTACAGAGTTATTCCAAATATTCCAGTAATTTGATGAAGTAAAATACATACCGTAAGGAGTTGCATTTCTGAATCCTCCACCAAAACTATTGTTAATCATTTGCGAACGCGAAGCTGCAATACCCGAGCTACCTGTAACATAAATACCATACAAAGCAGCATCGGTAATTTTGTTTCTGTTTATTTCAGCCGTTGAAGTTGCATTACTGCTAATAGTAGCCAAATAAATACCTTGACTGGTTGTAGAAGCCGCAACTGTACGCATCTCAACCAAGTTGTTGTTAATTTTAGGAGCTATAATATTGCTCACATAAATACCATTTAAGTTAGCACTATCAGCAATATTGTATCTATAAGCAATACCTGTATTGGTTCCATTACCCATTAAATAAGTAGAAGTATGTCCACCTACAATACGGTTACTGTCTATTTCAATATTGCTTGATGCACTTGTTCCACTCGTAGCATTAGGAGCAGAAGCAAAATTGTTCAATACAATACCTACATAATTATCACTTGTTCCAGTTAAACCATTTCCACCCACAAAATCAATTACACAATTTTTAACTTTAATAGTATTACATGTTCCAAAAATATGTAATGGCCAGGCAGTTGTTGTTCCACTTCCTCTTATGGTTAAGTTATTTAAAGTAACAAACTGCGTGTTGTTTAAACGTAAAGTATAAGGTAAAGCAGTTGTTGTTGCTGCAAAGTTAACAATACATGTTGGAGCATTACCCGCACCACCATCAAAAGTAATAGTATTAACCGCACTTGCACCATTTACAGTCGTTAAATCTAACTGTCCTGTATAAGTTCCCGGCATTACATTAAACACTACTGGCCCGCTTATTCCACCACAAGTTAATGCAGTAACAGCCGATGTAAATGAAGTAAATGTAGTAGCACTTGGAGTACCTGCAGCATCAATTGTAAAATTACCTGATAAGCCTGTACATACATTGCTTATTCTCGCAGTATCGTTTATTGGCACTAAATCAGTAGAGCTATTAGGTAAAGAAGTATATGCAGTAATAGTATATACTATGCCTGGTAAAAAAGTTACCCTTTGGTCGCTTGAACTAGCTCCACTGGTAGCATTAAATTCTACCGTTTGTGTATCGCAGGCATTCAATGATCCCGTCCAATAAATAGTTTGTACAGCACCACCATTAACCTGGTAATTTACCTCTGCCGAAGTAATGGTTGAAGTTCCATTATTTCTAAGCACTACACGTACATTTTGTGTACCAATAGCTATAGGCAATGTTGGACCAGTAATAGCCGACACTGATAAATCAAGTGGAGAAGCTGTTATGTTTTCATCACATCCAATATCAGGAGGATTGTTTCTTATGTCTCCTTCAAAATCAGTAGTAACTCCGCTTATAGCCACACCATTGTTACAAATCAATGACGTTCTTAAATTTTTATTGGTAGTATAAGTAGGATCAATACTAACCGAATTAACATTATATCCTAAAGCACCTTTGTAGTTAGCCAATGAATAATTGATACCATTTAAAAACACAAAACGTGAAGTAGGGTTACCTACTTTGTAATAGTTATTGTAATTTAAACTGGTAAAACCACTACTTGTTGCATCAGCATATAAAATATATGTATTGGCACTGGCATTGTTCGATACAAAATTGTTGTTACGTACATCAAAATTGCTGCAACTATTCATGAATTTAACAACCGAGCTTTGCGCTCCGCTGGTTGCATTATCCACTACTAAGCTATTAAACCATAAGTTTACATATTGGCAATTTTGATTAAAATACATAGCAGCAGGGTCAGTACTTCTAAAAGTTCCACCAATCATGTTATTGATAATACGGGCAGGATTTGTTGAACCTCCCTGCATATAATAAAACTGTACCCCATATTGACCTGCATCAGTAATAACATTGTTCATTAACTCATACTGGTAACTGTTGTTCAACGTAAAATTAGAGTAAATTCCGTTTGAAGCAGCATTACCTGTAACACGCATGTTAATGGTATTATTATTACATTTATAACCATACAAATAATACATATATATACCATAGTAATTGGCATTGGTAATCGTATTATAACGCATGTTTAAATTATATGAACCTTGGCTATAAACATAAATACCATTGTTACCACCGGTTATCTGGTTACTATCCAAGTCAATATTATTAGGTGTTGAATTGGTACTTATACTGGCCGAACCTCCGTTTACTACTATACCTGTAAAAGCATCAGTAGTTGCGTTCACACCACCACCCGTTGCAAAATCAATAATACAATTACGCACTTGCGTATTAGATGCATTACCTAATAGATGAACAGGCCATGCAAAACTTGCACCTGAACCACGGATGGTTAAATTTTTTATTCTTACCCATTGTGTATTATCAACACGAATGGTATAACTGGCTGCTTGTGTAGCAGCAGCAAAATTTATTATCCTAGTGGCCGCATTACCCACACCACCATCAAACGTAATGGTATTGGTTGCCGAAACACCTTGCACATTTGATAAAGCCATTTGCTCCACATAAGGAGTTGAACCCAATACTGTAAATACTACAGGGCCATTAATACCTCCATTATTTAAAGCTAAAGCGGCTGCACTAAATGATACAAAATTGGTAGTACTTGCCGGGCTTGATTGATCAATAGTGTAGTTACCAGACAAAGCAGGAAACACAACCGGTATAATTGTAGTATCATTTACATTATTAGCATCGGTGGTGCTGTTAGGATAATCACTATATGCTTTTATGCTATACTGTGTATTTGGCATAAAGTTATATTGATTAGCTCCTGAAAAAGTAACCGTAGTAGTTGCACATGAAGCTAAACTACCTGACCATGTAGTAAAAATAGGGCCGGCACTATTAACATCATAATAAGCATTAGCTGATGTAACCACATTGCTACCATAGTTACGTAACAATAACGATACATTTTGTGTACCAGCAGTAAAAGGTAAAACAGGTGCTGTTATTCTTTCAATACCAATATCATCAGTTAGCGGGGTTACTTCGTAAGCTCCAATATCAGGTGGATTGGTACGTGGTATACCATTAATAGATGTAGTAACCGCTGTAATTTGTACACCATTATTACAAGGTGTAATAGGTTTCAAATTTTTAGCG
Organism: Bacteroidota bacterium; assembly: GCA_040388375.1. Taxonomy (NCBI): domain Bacteria; kingdom Pseudomonadati; phylum Bacteroidota; species Bacteroidota bacterium. The sequence goes on from JAZKBU010000006.1 coordinate 36,451, forward strand.
CTCGTAAACATTGGATTGGCAGCAAACGAATTAGCATTATAAGAGCTATTGTTTACAAAATTGGCCATTGTTAAAATAGTACCTCCACTGTAAAGGAAAGGATCATTATTACTTGCACCCTGTTTAAAATATATATTATTATTTAATGAAGCAGTATTTGCTACCGCATAATTATATCCATTAGGCATGTACATAACGTAAGCAGAACTGCCTGCTGCAGTTATGGCAAAAATATTATTTCTAATATCCAATAAAGTAGCTCCTGTTGTACAGCAGCTACCCAAATAAATAGGTGTTGCCGATGTTCCGGTTGCAACCACATCTATATTCACACTATTGTGAAACACATCCCATGAGTAGGTTGAATTAAAATAAATACCTACTGGATTAGTCAATGTTCTGAAACCTCCGCCAATAGCATTATTAAATAATTGACTGCGAAGAGCAGCTTGTCCGTTAGAAGAATTTATATAAATGCCGGTTAAACCACAGTTAATAATTTTATTATTGCTTATTTCATGAAAATTTCCGCTTGAAGCATTGCTGGTAGTAAAGTATATTCCATAAGAAGATACATTACCTGTTGTTTTCATATTAAAGTTATTATTTACAACTTTAGCCTGAACAGATCCATAAAGATATAATCCATAATAATCAGTACTATCAAAACTGTTTCCTCTAAAATAAATACCCGTGTTAGAAGAAGCACCATAAAAATAATTAGCATAACCACCAATAAAGCGATTACTGTCAACTTCTAAATTAACCAATGAGGTAGTACCAGTTGTAGGACTGGTTGTACTATTATTAACAACCAATGCACAAAAATTATTGTTGGTATGAAGTGTAAGCGATGATGTAAATTCAATAATACAGTTTTTAACTTTTACGTTACTTGAAACATTAAATATATGTAAAGGCCAACCAACAGTAGTTCCTGCCGCCCTAATAGTTATGTTTCGTAAATTAATGTACTGTGCATTGTTAATTTTAATTGTAAATGCAGTAGCTAAAGCAGTTGGTGCTGCTTGTACAACACAGTTGGCAGCGTTTCCAACTCCACCATCAAAAGTAATAGTGTTGGTTGCACTTGCACCTGTTATGGCCGTAATGTCTAATTGGCCAACAAAAGTTCCGGCAGCTACGTTAAAAAGTACTGCGCCTGTTACCCCCGCTCCGTTTGGAGTCCCCCCGTCACTTCTTGTTCCTAACTTTAAATCACTTACAGCCGAAACAAAGTCCCGGTAATTGGTTGGACTTGCGGCCAACGAAGAGTCAATAGTGTACGTGCCATTTAAGGCCGCCATTGCTTTTGACGAACTGAGCATTAAGAATAATGCGGTAATAAATAGAAAGAGAAAATTTTTTGATTGTAGAAGTGTTTTGACCATAATTAATAATAAATAGTTTAAATTTTTTTTGATAGGTTAAAAAGACTAACTTACATCAATGTTTAAAATTTATTTTGATAAATCAAAACTTTTAACATGTAAAACTTTATTAATCTAATTTTAATGTTCGATAAAACAACAATAAAAAAGGAGCCCTAATCAATGTTTAGACCTCCTTTCATAAAGCATATGCTGGCAGTATAAAAATCTAAAAAATTACCCACATATTAAAAATTTTACTCATTTTATTAAAATAAGCATAAAATTTTCTACTAAAACCCAAAATAGCCAAAAACAAAACGGGCTGTTTTTTTACTAAAAATTTCATCAAAAAACGTTGTTATAACAACTACAAAAAAAAAAGTATAAAAAACAGGTTAAAACACTTTTTTACCACTGCTTACTACATTGGAGGTGGCCTTTACCAGCAGCTTATTACGCTTATATATAAATGCTTCAATATGAATAACAGCAATTCCTTTGCGTACTACCCTGGCCTCTACAGTAATAGTATCGCCTGCTAAGGCAAACGATAAATAATCAAGGTTTAAATTAACTGTTGAGTAAAATATTTCGCTGCCTAAACTGTAAATGGTTACACCCATTACATCATCTATTAAAGTAGCAGCCATTCCACCATGAAATGTTTTAGCAGGATTAAGCCATGTTTCTTCTACCACAAAGGCAAACTTCAAGTGTCCTTCTTCAGCAAATAGTAAAGTACCGTTAATCCATTTGCTTACCGCACCCATTCCTTTGTCGCTGGTACTGCTGCCAATACATTCCTGTAAAAATGCTAAATGTTTATTCATGAAGTGCTAATAATATTTTTCGTATAACTCATTGAGCATACCATCTTTTAAACCGGCATTAGGTGCATGTATAGTTTCAATATTACACCAGTTTAAAATGCGTAAATAAATATCGGCCGATATATCAATAATATCAGCCCTGTCAGGATTTAACTTTAATTGATCCATGCGTTCCTCAATGCTCATTTTACTTACCTTTCTATGAAAATCCTTTAACTGCTTACGGGTAAAATACTCAGGGTCGGCAGGGTTTAACATATTGGATATTTTATTAATAGTACCACTGGTTACTACTGCCTCTAAATTAGGAATTTCGGCTGTTTTATGTTTTACCCAATGCTCAATAGTTTGCCATGTTTTTTCTTTTACAGCGCCATCAACCATACGTACCGTACCAATATCAAAACTCACGGAATTAACCGGTTTACCTTTCACTATTACAGTCATTTCAGTACTGCCCCCTCCTACATCAATAGTTAAATAATTTTGCTCCGGTTTAAAATAAGTTTTTATAGAGTTCAGTATTATTTCACTCTCTCTTACACCAGAAATAATATTTATTTTTAAGTTATACTTATCATAAACTTTATCTACTATTTTTTGTCCATTTTTAGCTTCGCGCATGGCACTGGTAGCACAGGCCATGTAGTAATCCACACCAAAAGCATCCATGACCAGTTTAAAGGCCGCCATAGATTTCATGAAAATTTTGCGTTTCTCTTTGCTTATCTTTTTATGTTTAAACGCATCATCACCTAACCGTATAGGTACACGTATAAACTCTAGTTTTTTATAAACATCAAGGTCGTTTGTATTTTCATTTACGCGTACTATTTGCAAGCGCACCGCATTTGAACCAATATCAATAGCACCAAATTTCATAGCAATAATTGTATTAAATGAGTGAGTTTAAATAATATCTATTCACCGGTAAAGTTAGGTTTACGCTTTTCAATAAAAGCCTTCACCCCTTCTTTATTGTCTTTGCTGCGGCCCGCTATTTCCTGGCAATAAGCCTCATATTCAAGCATAGTATCTAAATCACTGTTAAACGATTTGTTCAACATTTTTTTCATTAACCCTATAGCTTTAGTAGGTGCTGCTGCATAATAATCCGTTATCTTTTTTACTTCAACATCCAGTTCTTCTAACTTACAAATACGGTTAACCATACCCCAATCAAAAGCTTGTTGTGCAGTTACTTTAGTACCCATGGTACTTAATTCAAATGCCCTGGCCGAACCAACTAAACGTGGTAAGAAATACGATGAGCCTGAATCCAATACCAAACCTACATTGATAAATACTTCAATTAAAGTAGCATTTTCACTGGCTACAATCATATCGCAAGCCAAAGCCAATGAGCAACCTGCTCCGGCAGCTACACCATTTAGCCTGCAAATTACCGGGATAGGTAAATTGCGAATGGCTTTAATCATTGGATTATAACGTTTATCTATACTCTCGCGTAAGCTACGGTTTTCAGCACCCGCTATTGATTTTAAATCTTGGCCGCTACAAAAAGCTTTGCCTGCTCCTGTAATTACTAATACCCTAATTGTTTTATCTTTAGCACATTTTTTCAATGCATCAATTACATCAAAACTTTGTTGTTCATTAAAAGCATTAAACACATCAGGTCTGTTTAATGTTAACGTAGCCACACCCTCGTTTTGCTCAAATAAAATTGTTTCGTAACTCATGGTTCAATTCTAAATAAAATATGGCTGAATACAAGGAATAATTTATTTTTTAGCCGTAATTTTTGTTTAACTTCACATTAATTTAATCAGTGATTTAGGCACTTTTCACCAATAGGAATAAAACACACTCAATAGCAAAACATTATAATAATTTGGTAAAATAATTAAAATTGCATTTCGTTATCCATTATAAAAATTACCAAACAAAATTAACCGGTGTATAAATCGCTTTTACATATCATTGTTATGCTCTTATTTTTTATAAGCAGTAAAAGTCAGAATTTAATACCAAACCCCGGTTTTGAAAACCGCCTTAAAGATGGCACACCAAGCCACTGGACACAACCCAAAGAAGATTTTTACCACTACGAGTTACAACGTATTGATACCAACGGAACAGTAATACCCAACTATGTACATGGGCTTTGCACCATTATGCCTTTGCCCAGTGAGTACCTTTGCGTTAAGTTGAAAAAGCCCGTAGAAGCAGGCAAAACATACCACATGCGTGTAAAAACATATGTAAAAAACGAATCGTGGAATAAAATAGAACAACTACGTTATTTTGAGTGTGCTGTTTTACCTTATTACGAACAAGTAAGTCCAGTAAGAATACGCATTAAAGCAGAGCCTTTAGCCAGTTTTACTATTGATACCAATCCGGAGCGTTTACGTCCTTTTTGGCAATACCATTACCTTACTTTTACTGCTAAAACTTCCGGTGATTATTTTTATTTAGGGCGTTTTCATAACGAGTTTTCTTATAGCTTATATGATAGTTTAGTAAATATAAAAACGCGTTTAATTAAAGAACGCGATTCATTAATAGCCTATGTTAAAGATACTTTTGCTCACCGTAAACTGGAACTCCCTGAGCCAACGGAAAACAGGCGGGAATTAAAAAAACAAAAACGTTTGATGTTTAATTTTATTGCTACTAACCGAAAAGAACAACAGCAAATTATTACCCAAATACACAAAGATTTAAATGCCGTTTTCGACACCATCAATCAAACCTATCTCGATCCCTATTATTTTCATGTCCGTTTGTATTACGATGATTTGTGTTTAGCCGAAGTACGTAATGATAGTAGCTGTGACTGTAAGGATACCATGTATAATTACAAGCCTGTATTTGAAGTAGGTAAAACGTATGCTTTACGCAATATCAATTTTGAATTAGATAAATCAATACTCCTGAAACAATCGTACACCGAGTTGAATAATCTATTGAATATTATGCGTGAGTATCCCAAAATGATTATAAAAATAATGGGCCATACTGACAACCAAAACTCCGATCACTACAATATAAAACTATCCAATAATCGTGCTAAAGCTTGTGTGAATTACTTAATACAAAAAGGCATTAAACCCAACAGGCTACAATGGCAAGGTTATGGCGAGCGTTTACCCATAGCTACCAACGATACAGAAACAGGTAAAGCCGCTAACCGAAGAGTAGAATTTAAAGTATTAAAAGTAGAGTAAAAGCTGATGTTATTTCAGTTCCAACAAAGTAACACATTCCACATGGTGCGTATGCGGAAACATATCAACCGCCTGTACTTTTTTCACTTCATACACATCCTGCATCATAGCAATATCGCGAGCCTGACTGGCCGGATTACAACTCACATAAACAATACGTGCCGCCTTTACAGCCAGTAACTGTGTGATTACATCAGGGTGCATACCAGCACGTGGCGGATCGGTTATAATTACATTCGGCTGGCCATGTTTGGCAATTAACTCATCGGTTAAAATATCCTTCATATCGCCTGCATAAAAATGCGTATTAGTAATATTGTTTATAGCAGCATTTTCTTTGGCATCAACAATAGCTTGTTCTACATACTCTATACCGATTACCGATTTAGCTTGTCGGGCTACAAAGTTTGCTATAGAACCAACTCCGGTATATAAATCGTACACTATTTCATTGCCTTGTAAGTTGGCCATTTTACGGGCTTCATTATACAAGTTAAATGTTTGTTCTGTATTGGTTTGAAAAAACGATTTAGGTTGCACATTGAATTTTAAATCTTCCAGCTGCTCTACCATGCAAGGTTTACCTGCATATAGCTTTACTTCTAAATCATGAATGGTATCGTTCATTTTACCATTAACCACATATAGCAAAGAAGTAATTTGAGGAAAAGTATTTTTCAAAAATTCCATCAATAAATTAATCTTCTCTTCCTCGTATTGCTTAAAAATAACAATCAACATCCATTCACCCAAACTAGTATTACGCAAAATCATATTGCGCATAAAACCTTCTTGGCTGCGGGCATTGAAAAAATCAAATTCGTTGGTTACACAAAATGCTTTGATACTGTTTCTTATTTCATTGTGCAAATCGTCCATTAAATAACATTTTTGTACATCTAAAATCTTATCGAATTTACCCGGCATATGAAAGCCCAAACCTTTGTGTTCAGCTACACTTAAATCATCTTTATTATCCAGTGTTTCCAACCACTTTTTATCAGTAAAACTAAACTCTAATTTATTTCTATAATACTGTGTTTTATCAGAGCCTATAATTTTTTCAGGAGTAGGAAAAGGAAACTTACCTATACGTTCAAAAGCATCAATAACCTGTTGCTGCTTGTACTTAAGCTGCGTGTCGTAGCCCATGTGCTGCCACTTACAACCACCACATATACCAAAGTGTGAGCAAAATGGCTCAATACGTTCAGGCGAAGGGGTATTTATTTTTTCAATACGGGCAAATGAATGCGTTTTCTTTTTTTGATGTACGTATAAATCTACCACATCACCGGGCACGGCAAAATCAACAAATATAACTTGCCCCTCATGCCTCGCTATAGCCTTGCCTTCGCTGCCTGCACTTACTATTTCAATGTTTTCTAAAACGTATGGTTTAAATTTTCTTTTACCCAATGTATTTATTCTTTAAGCTGCCACAAATTTGTGGTATTATTATTTAACTATAATAAAAAAGTTCAACCGTAATTGGTTGAACTTTTTTATTTATATTTTAATTTATATCTATGGTCCATAGACCAAAAGCTATTAAACTATTAGCTATTCTTAAAAGCTTTAGCTGCTTCAATAATTTTAGGCATAATTTCAAAAGCATCGCCTACTATACCGTAGTCAGCCGCTTTAAAGAAAGGAGCTTCAGGATCTTTGTTAATAGCTACAATTACTTTACTTGAGCTAACTCCGGCTAAATGCTGAATAGCACCTGAAATACCAATAGCAAAATATAAATTAGGCTTAATGGTAATACCTGTTTGACCAACGTGTTCGCTATGTGGTCTCCAGTGCATATCGCTCACCGGTTTGCTACAAGCAGTAGCTGCGCCTAAAGCAGTAGCTAAATCTTCTACTAAATGCCAGTTTTCAGGACCTTTTAAACCACGGCCACCACTTACTACTATTTCAGCTTCAGTTAAAGGTATTTTACCGGTAACCCTGTTTATTTCTACTGATTGTGTTGTAAAATCAGTATCAGCTAAACCTGATTCAGCATTGATAATATTAACTGCTTGTTTGTTTTCAATAGTATTAAAAGTATTAGGTGTAATAGCCAATACTTTTACATCAGTTGTTAAGTTTACATCAGCAAAAGCTTTTCCTGAAAACACACCTCTGCGTACTACAAAACCATTGCTTGTATTAGGCATTGAAATAACCCCACTGGCTATGCCTGCTTTTAAGCGGGCAGCTACACGTGGCGCAACTGATTTACCTGAATAGGTATTTGAAATAACTACTATACCTGAGTTTTCACTTGTTGCTGTATTGCAAATTACTTTTGCATACGTTTCAGCGTTAAAACCGTTTAATTTATCGTGTTTAATACTTACTATTTTGCTTGCACCAAAATTGGCTAATTCCGCTAATTTATCATCAGCTACATTACCCGGCACCACAGCAGTAACATTTCCACTATGTGCTTGTGCTATTTGGCTGGCATAACTTACTGCTTCAAAAGCCGATTTTTTAAAGCTACCATCAATTTGTTCTGCAAATACTAATATATTCATACTTTTATGCTGCTAGCTTCTGGCCACTAGCAATTTTTTATAATTGTTAAACTTAATCTTTCTTTTTCAACTTTAGTTGCCAGTAGCCAGGGGCTAGCTGCCAACTTTTATTAAATAATCTTCGCTTCGTTATGTAAAATGCCAATAATTGAACCGGCATCTTCTACTGATATTAACTTTACTGAACCTTTTGGAGCAGGTAATTCGAAACCAACAGTTGCACTGGTAGCGGCTACACCTGCAGGCTCAACTACTTTTAATGGTTTGGTACGGGCGGCCATAATACCACGCATATTAGGGATACGAGGCTCTGTTAGTTCTTTTTGAGCACTTACTACCAAGGGTAAATTAGCGCTTACTTTTTCTTTTCCACCATCAATATCGCGCTCCATAGTAGCTTTTCCACCTTCAACTTCAATACTTGTAATAACATTTACCGAAGGTAAACCAAGCATTTCAGCCAATAAGCCACAAACCTGACCACCATTGTAATCAATACTTTCGCGGCCTGTAAATATCAAATCAAAATTTTCGGCTTTAGCGTAAGCCGCAATTTGCTCGGCCACAAAATAAGCATCGGTTGGTGCTGCGTTAATTCTAACAGCATCGTTAGCACCAATAGCCAGAGCTTTACGAATACTTGCTTCCGTATCGGCTAAACCTACAGTAACAGTTGTTACAGTTCCACCTTGTTTTTCAGTTATTTCTAAAGCACGTGTTAATGAAAGTTCATCATAAGGATTTATAATAAACTGAACTCCTCCTGTATTAAATTGGGTATTATTTTCAGTAAACGTTACTTTTGTTGTGGTGTCAGGCACATTGCTTACACAAACCAATATCTTCATATAATGATAATTTTGTTGTTTAAAAAGAGCAGCAAAAATATCTAAAAAATGTTTTTAGCCTAATGCAAAATAACAGATTATTAAAACTGCAGGAAATGCTGGCAGAAATGCCTGATGATATTTTTTTAAATTACGCTTTGGCTATGGAGTATAAAGGCCTGAACGAAGCTCAAAAAGCCATTCATCAATTGGAAAAGGTATTGCTGCTTGACGAAAATCATGTAGCTTCGCTATACCAAATGGGCGTTTTAATGAGCGAAAACAATGAAAACGAAAAGGCTATATTATTTTTAGAAAAAGGATTAAACTTGGCTAAACAAAATAAAGACTTGAAAACAGCCAATGAATTTAAAGCTTTGTTAGATGAAATAATGTATTAAAAATGGCCCTAACCAAATTTTACCAAACTGACGTTTTAGAAGCAGGCTGCGATGAAGCGGGCCGTGGTTGCTTAGCAGGACCTGTATATGCAGCGGCTGTAATTTTAGATAAAAACAAACGCATTAAATACCTTGACGACTCAAAAAAACTAACCCATGTACAACGCGAAGAAATACGTTTTGAAATTGAAGAAAAAGCGCTAGCCTGGGCTGTAGCAAGCTTTACTATTGAGCAAATAGACGAAGTAAATATTTTAAAAGCTTCATTTTTAAGCATGCACAAAGCCATTGATATTTTAACAGTAAAACCTGAACATTTAATTATTGATGGCAACCGCTTTATTCCTTACCAAAACATAAAACATACTTGTATTGTAAAAGGGGATGCAAAGTTTCAAAGCATAGCCGCTGCATCTATTTTAGCTAAAACACACCGCGATGAATTAATGCTCAAATACCACCATGAATTTCCGCATTATGCATGGAACGAAAACAAAGGCTACCCTACTATAAAACACCGTACAGCTATTGAAAAACATGGCATTACGCCATACCATAGAAAAACATTCAGGTTGCTAAAAGAACAATTAGAGTTGTTTTAAATCTATCTATAAACTCTTAATTACTTCCAACAGTTTATCTTTGGTAATAGGTTTAACTATATAGTCAGAAACAGCGGTAATTGATTTTGCGCGTGCCACATCTGCAGGTGATATGGATGAAGAACAAATATAAATGAGAATTTTTTTTCCTACAAAAGGGTTTAGCATGGTGTACTCTTCTAAAAACTGCCAACCATCCATTATAGGCATACTTAAGTCTAGCAAAATAACTTCAGGAAGAGCCTCTACATTACCTTTATTTTCTTTTAAAAAATTAATCGCATCTAAACCATTGCCAAAAACTTTTATAAGATCAACTAAGTTCGTTTGTTCAATAATTTTTTTGGTTAAAAAAACAAAAACTTCATCATCGTCTATCAGGGTAAGTCTTTTAATTGGTTTCATAATTATGTGTTTTAAATTCAACAAAAAATGTGGTGCCTTTTTCCACTTCACTTTCCACCCATATTTCTCCACCCATTGCTTCCACCTGGGTTTTAATCATAAACAAACCAAACCCTTTGGCATCAGGGTGCCTGTGAAAAGTTTTACGTATTTTAAATACATGGTTTTTGTGCATGGCTAAATCTATTCCTAAACCATTATCGGCAACGGTTAACAAAACAGCATGGCTTCTTTTTTCGGTTTTTACATGAATAATTGGTTTACGCTCACTTGCTTTATATTTTAAAGCATTGCTAATTAAATTGGTCAATATACTATCAATATATTTTTGAGGGAAATTTATAACAGGAGCCTCCTCAAAGTTAGCCGTTATGGTGGCATCATAATCTTTTATTTGTGTTTCAAATCCAATCAATGTATGTTTCAAACAACTGGCTAAATCAATTTGAGTTTGTTCTATTGCTGTATCCTGTTTTACTTGTATTGATTCAACCAATTCATTAAACACTTCCAGTAAATGGTTGATTACGGGTTTTATTTTAGCCTGACCTTCTGCCCTATCCTCTTCGGTTTTACATTGTTCAATAAAATCAATAAGCATGGAGATATTGATTAATGGCGCCCTTAAATTATGAGAAACAATATTGCAAAAATCAACCAATTGGGTATTTTTAAATTCCAGGGCATTGGAGTATTTTAATAATTTTTCTTCTCCTTGTTTACGCAGGGTTATATCAGAGCGAATAGCCACATATTGGTAAGGCTTACCTTCTTGGTTTAAAAAAGGAACAATAGTAGTATCAACCCAATATACACTGCCATCCTTTGCTTTGTTTTTTAACTCGCCTCTCCAAATTTTACCATTGGCTATGGTTACCCATAAGTCTCGTATCATTTCTTTTGGATGGTAGCCTGAATTGATAATACGGTGGTCTTGGCCTAATAACTCTTCACGGCTATATTTAGAAATTTTACAAAAATTATCGTTGGCATGTATAATAATACCCTTAGGGTCAGTTATGGCCACAATAGCCGATTCATCCAATGCATATTTATAGTCGGCAAGTTCTTTCATAATGCTTTTAATAATACCTTACTTATCTCAAATAAAACAAAATGAGTACCCCCTCATTTTGCTCATATTCCATTTTATTTTGAAATTTTAGTTCCCAAAAATCAAGTTTAGTGATTATAAGCTATAAAATCAAGCTTTTATAACATTGATTCATTTAAAGAAAATACATCATCAGTACATAAAAAAACATTTAAGAACCTAACAATGACAACACAATAGAATAAAAACACATCAATTCCACCTATAGCTACGCACGAAAAAAGGTAGTTATACTAAAAAAAAGAGTAGTTTCACAGGAAAAGTACTCTTTTGTATCATAATTCATTGTTTGTCCCCCATAGGAGATTAAAACATTTTTTGTTTGTTTAACTTTTGGTCCACAAGACCTCTCTAATAGCATGCTTTCCAGTTTATCTGTAAGATTTCATTGTCTGCGTACTTCCGAAAAGCAATAGCCTAATAAAATTCAGTATATCAATTTCTTTTATTTTTTGTCCGATTATAATAAATTGCCCAACTTATGAATAAATATTTACTTACTACAATCAGTTTACTATTTTGTATAAGCCTATCATTTGCACAGGAAACGGATGACAAAAAAGACAAGGGTGAATTTTCCGGTAATTTCCAAAACACCAACCAATTCTATGTTCGCGATAGTACCATTGGTGCCACCACAACCCAATACCAACGGCAGCTTTCGAGTAGCGATGCATGGTTATTTTTAAGTTATAAATACAAAGGTTTTAAGTTTAATGTACGTTACGATGTATTCAACAACTCACCTTTGTTTGACCCGCAACAAGCCTTTACCCAAAGTGGTATTGGAATGTGGAATATCAGCAAGGACATTGATAAGTTTAACGTGACGGTTGGTTATTTTTACGACCAGTTTGGAACAGGAATGGTATTCAGAGCCTTTGAGGACAGAAACTTAGGACTTGACTTTGCCATTAATGGCGCACGCGTTATATGGACACCCAGTACCAATACTACTATTAAAGCCTTTACTGGTTTACAAAAATTCAGGTTTGATATAAGGCCTGAAGTAATAAAAGGAATAAATGCCGAACACCGCATAGAGTTTACCGAGAATTTTAATATAGAACCGGGTGCCAGTATTGTAAACAGAACCATTGACCCTAATACTATGAACAGCATTACAGGTGCTATTAACAGCTATAAACTGGAAGATCGGTTTGTACCTACTTACAATGTGTTTTTAGGCAACGTTTACACTACTTTAAACTACAAAGACTTCAGTTGGTACGTGGAGTACTGTCAAAAGAGCAAAGAAGCTTTTAACAACCAGAAAACAGGCTTAATGGAATTGCGCGATGGAAGAGTGTATTATACCAGCATGTCTTACTCAACCAAAGGTTTGGGTATTAACGCGCAATACAAACGCATCGAATCTTTCTCATTCAGAACCTCGCCATTGGAAAATTTGAATTTAGGTATGATAGCTTACCTGCCTAGCTTAACTCGTCAAAACACCTATAGACTATTGGCCCGCTACAATGCAGTGGTGCAGGAGTTAGGCGAAAATGCATTAGGCTTAGAGTTTACTATAAAACCACAAGCTGAATTCTTTAAAAAGCACCAAACCACTATAAACATTAACACCAGTATAGTAACAGGTAAGGATGCTTTTAGCTTAAGCCGTATCAATCCATTCGATACTCAAACCGACACAGCCCGTTATTTCAGGGAACATTATATTGATATCTCGCACAAGTTTAATAAAAAATTCAAAGCCATGTTAGGCTTTCAATACATTAACTACAACCAACAATTATTTGAGTTAAAAGACAACAGTTACGACTACGTTACAGCTAAAACTTATTTTGGCGAAATGACTTATAAACTAACACCTACCAAATCAGTAAGAGTAGAAGCACAATACTTGCAAACAAAACAAGACTTGGGTAGTTTTATTAATGGTACTGTTGAGTTAAATATTGCTCCGCATTACTCATTTAGTATAGGCGACATGGTGAATGTAGACAGGGTACAGCGTAATACACAAGCCAGTAGTACTGACCTGGTACATTACTGGAATGTATTCAGCAGTTATACTTATAAAACAACCCGTTTAACTGCCGGTTATATTAAACAGGTAGAAGGTGTAAACTGTACAGGTGGTGTGTGCCGCGTAGAGCCGGCATTTAGTGGAGTTAGAGTAACATTACAAACCAATTTTTAAAAAAACGATTATGAAAAAACTAAGCTTATTTATCCATGCCATAATCATTGTATTACTTGCTTCTTCGTGCGAAGAGAGCGGGCCATATATTAATTTTACGCCTGAAAGATCGGTATCAGATACAACTTATGTGACTACTACAATTCCGGCAGCGCAACCAACCAATGTGTTAATTGAAGACTTTACAGGCGTTAAATGCCCTAATTGTCCAAAGGCGCAACAAACGGCCAAAACCCTTGCTGACAATAACCTGAACAGAGTTTATGTGATGGCTATTCATCCAAAAGGATACTTAAATTCATTAACACGCCCTTTTCAACAACCTGGTGATGACCACACCAGTCATTATGATTTCAGAACGGACGAAGGTGGGCAAATTTTTGACTTTTTAGGTGTTTCACAATCTTTACCTAAAGGTGCTATTAACCGTACACAGTTTGGCAGTGAAACAGCTATTTTAGTAGATGAAGGAAAATGGAGTAATTATACCAATACCAAATTGCTCAATACATCAACTGTAAACATAGATACATTCGGAACAAAAGGTGTTTATTTTAGCAGTGCCAATACCATACGCTTCAATGTTAAATTAACTTATACTGATAATGTAACCGATTCGCAATACATAAGCATTGCCATTATTGAAGATGGTTTATTGGATTACCAGGAAAAATCGAACACATCAACTGGCCTTACTGATATCATAGAAAACTATGAGCACAACCATATTTTAAGAAGAATGGTTACGGCTTCGACAGGGGAGAAATTAAATGCACCATGTGTAAAAGGCAGAGTATTTGAAAAAGCATACGAGTACGAGCTTAAAGCAACTGATACATGGAACAGAAATAATATTTCAGCCATAGTATTTGTACATAACGGGTCAAGTAGTAATACCGCTACCAGCAAAAATATTTTACAGGTAAAAGAATACAAAATAAACTAAGGTTTTTGGCTCCATACAAAATGAAATTGCAACGCATAATAGTTTGTTTTACCACCCTGTTTTTAATAGCCTGTAATGGCATTGACCAACAGTATATTGACAGTATTGCTGCCCACAGAACAAGCTTAAACCATACTTTTTTTAATGCACAAACTACACCACTTGATACTGCTAAACTTAAAACATTTACCGGGCTTCATTTTTTTGAAATAAACCAGGATTATAAAGTAAAGGCAACATTGACCAAATATGCTGATATGCCTAGTTTTGAATTGCCTCATTCGCATAATGCAACGAAGCCTTATAAACAATATGGGGAACTTACCTTTACCTTAAAAGGAACTGATTACAAACTAACGGTATTGGAAGCGGTGAATAAAAAAGAAGCATATAAAAACTACTTGCTGGTTTGCTTTACTGATTTAACAACAGGAAAAGAAACTTATGGAGCAGGAAGATATATTGATATAGAAATACCTAAATCAAATTTAATTGATATTGACTTTAACTTAGCCTACTTCCCTTATTGTGCTTATAACAGCAGCTACACATGCCCTATTCCACCTAAAGAAAACTTTATAAATTATAAAATAGAAGCCGGAGAAAAATTGTAGTATCAGCTTATAGGAATCCAGCGTTTAGCTGTATTTAAACTATAAGTTAAAAAGTCTGATAAGCCTTTGTTGTACATTTCGTTGTCGTTGATATTTCCATTTTCGTCCAACACTTCTTTGGTAAAATGCGATTCGAAAATTTTAGGTGATACCACTGAATAACTGTTGGTAAAACTTACCAGCTTACCCAATACCTGTATTAAAGTAAGGCAAGGCATTTTACCTCCTTTACCTGTAGAAACACCTACGAATGAAAACACTTTATTGTCGAACAAATGCCTGAACTCAAGTGTACCCAGCACATTGTACATGTTTAATAATTCAGGCGTAGTAGTCCAGTTGTATTCAGGAGAAATAGTAATTATTAATTGCGATTCGGCCCAACTATTAATCAACTGCGATTGAAAAGCAGTTAAATTATTGGCATCAATTTTTGCCTGATTGCTGAGAGGTAAATCGTATACAGTAAAATCAATAATGGTTGAAGTATAACCAAGTGCATCTAATTTGTTTTTTAAAGCCCTGGCAGCCCTTATGGTATTGTTATTTGTTCTTGCTGAACCGCTGAGTATAGCTACTTTCATTTAAATAATATTTCAAATATATTTCTTAACATATCTATATATATTAAAGTTTTGCATTTGACTTATTTCTTTCAGCTCCTCAAAAATAACATCAAAACGAATATCTTTAACTCTTTGGTTTTTAATAAGCATAATGGCTTTTTCGGCTAATAATAATTGTTTTTTCTTTGACTGAATATTGGCTGCCTGGTATTTCAGTATCGCTTCATTCAGTAAATCTAAACCTTCATATTTGCTGGCTACTGTTTTTATAACGGGTGTTTCCCAGTTTTCAGTAGCATTGTTATGAGCCAATGCGCACAGGTTTTTATAGAATATATCAGCCCCACTCCTATCCGCTTTATTCAATACATATACATCAGCTATTTCCATTACACCACTCTTAATGGTTTGAATATCGTCACCGGCTTCGGGTACCAATACCAAAACGGTAGTGTCAGCTAAACTCGCTATTTCCACTTCGCTTTGCCCAACGCCAACCGTTTCTATAATGATGTAATCAAATTGTGCTGCTTTCAATAAATCAGCTACCTCAAATATTTTAGGAGCAAGACCACCCAAGCTTCCGCGGCTGGCCATGCTTCTTATGAAAATATTGGGATTGAGAAAATGCTCACTCATACGCAACCTGTCGCCCATGAGTGAGCCTTTATTAAATGGGGAACTTGGGTCGATAGCAATAATGGCTACCTTTTTATTTTGTTCCGTTAAATACTTAGCAAAAGCATTAATTAGAGTGCTTTTACCTGCACCGGGTGGGCCTGTAATACCTATTAATGGAATTGTTTTTGAAAATGTTAATTCTTCTAATAAACTCTCGTATCCAGTACTATCGTTTTCAACCAAAGAAATAGCACGGGCTAAAGCCTTTTTACTCCCTTGTTGTAAATCATGTAGTAATTGACTAAACATGGTAAACTTATCTAGCTAACTAAAGTTCCAATGTTTTCACCTTGGCAAATTTTAACAAAATTGCCTTCTTTGTTCATATCAAAAACAACAATGGCTAGTTTATTTTCCTGGCATAAAGTAATAGCTGTTAAATCCATTACGTTTAAACCTTTTTCATATACCTCCTGATACGAAATTTTATCGTAACGTGTAGCCGTAGGATCCTTTTCCGGGTCAGCAGTATAAATACCATCTACACGGGTACCTTTTAATACCAATTGCGCTTCAATTTCTACTGCACGCAATGAAGCCGCTGTATCCGTTGTAAAATACGGATTACCTGTACCAGCTCCAAATATAACTACGCGGCCTTTTTCCATGTGGCGCATAGCACGTCTGCGAATAAAAGGCTCGCAAATTTGCTCCATTTTTATAGCTGATAACAAACGTGTCTTTATACCATATTTTTCAAAAGCACCTTGCAAAGCCATGGCATTTATAACCGTAGCTAACATACCCATATAATCACCTTGTGCCCTGTCAACAATTCCTCCTGAAACACCTTGCACACCTCTAAAAATATTACCACCACCTATTACAACTGCCACTTCTATTCCTGCATCAACAGCTACTTTCACTTCGCGTGCATATTGTTCTAAAATTTTGGGGTCAATACCATATTGTTGGCTTCCCATTAAGGCTTCGCCACTTAATTTTAAGAGTACTCGTTTGTAAATCATATATATTCTATTGTATAAGGGGTATTATAAATTATTGGCAATATAAGGCAAAAAAAAAGTCCCTTTAAAGGGACTTTTAAATATTTTATTAACCAAGTGCTACGCGCTTAAAAGCAGTAACAGTTAATCCTTTTTCTACTCCATCAAGCATTTGAATAATGGTTTTTGAACCATCTTTTACAAACTCCTGATTTAATAAAGTATTCTCTTTGTAGAATTTACCCAATTTACCTTGAGCAATTTTTTCTAACATAGCTTCCGGTTTACCTTCTGCTAATGCTTGGTCTTTACCAATTTGAATTTCGCGTTCAATAGTAGCAGCATCAACATCACCTTTATCTAATGCAACAGGGTTCATTGCTGCAATTTGCATTGCTACGTCTTTACCAGCTACAAAATTAGCTTCGCTAGCTGGATTGTTTAATGAAACCAATACACCTAATCTGTTAGCAGCGTGAATATAAGGAACTATGTTTTCACCTTCCATGATTACGTAATTGATAACATCAATTTTTTCACCAATTTTACCTACTTGCTCAATTAATTTTTCTGATAATGGTAAACCATCTAACTCTAATGCTTTTAAAGCATCAGCATTAGGAGCTTTGTTAGCTAAAGCTAAATCAGCAATCTTATTTGCGAAAGCAACGAAATCTTCGTTTTTAGCAACGAAATCAGTTTCGCAGGTTAATTGAATAATAACACCTAGTTTTTTATCAGCGCTGGTTTTGGCTATAACAGCACCTTCTTTAGCTTCTCTGTCAGCGCGAGCTGCTGAAACTTTTGCTCCTTTTTTACGCAAAAAATCAACCGCTGCTTCAAAATCGCCATTGGTTTCAGTTAATGCTTTTTTGCAATCCATCATACCTGCACCAGTCATTTGGCGCAA
This sequence comes from Bacteroidota bacterium, assembly GCA_040388375.1. Lineage (NCBI taxonomy): Bacteria > Pseudomonadati > Bacteroidota > Bacteroidota bacterium. Next base: position 54,559 of record JAZKBU010000006.1, read on the forward strand.
TTTATTTACATCTGCTGCTGTAATTGACATAATTATATTTTTGTTTTTATTAGTTTTTTTGAAATGGTTGTTAGGTTTTAACAACACTGAATTTTTATAAAAAAGAGAACTTGAAACTGAATTCAAATTCTCTTTTCAATTTATTAATACTTAAGCAAATTTAATTATGCTTCAGGCGTATTTTCTACAACTGCTACTACTTCTTCTTTGTCGGTTTCAACTTCTTTATCGCGTTTGCGTTCAGCCATACCTTCAACAATAGCATCAGTTAAATATTTAGTGATTAAAGCAATTGATTTTGCTGCATCATCATTTGCAGGGATTGGGTAGTCAATATTGTTTGGATCAGTATTGGTATCAACCATTGCAAAAGTTGGAATATTTAAGCGCATAGCTTCTGCTACTGCTAAATGTTCTCTTTTTGCATCAACAATAATTAATGCAGCAGGAGTACGGTTCATTTCAGCAATACCACCAACTAATCTACGTAGTTTGTCTTTTTCTCTATCAAGCATTAAACGCTCTTTTTTATTGATATTAGTGTATGTTCCGTCCATACCCATTTTCTCAATAGTTTGCATTTTTTTGATTGATTTACGAACAGTTTGGAAATTAGTTAGCATACCACCTAACCAACGCTCAGTAACATAAGGCATGTTAACACGTTTAGCTTCTGCTTCAATAATTTCTTTAGCCTGTTTTTTAGTAGCCACAAACATTACTTTGCGACCTGAGCGAATAATATTTTTTAAAGCTGAAGCAGCTTCATCTAATTTTACCGCTGTTTTATTTAAGTCAATTAAGTGGATACCGTTCTTTTCCATGAAAATGTACGGTGCCATCTTAGGACTCCACTTACGGGTAAGGTGACCAAAATGTACACCTGCCTCCAATAATTCTTCTTGAGTAATTCTTGCCATTTTTTGTGTACCTTTTGATTAACGTTTAACAAATTGGAAACGCTTGCGAGCTTTTTTCTGACCTGGTTTTTTACGTTCAACCATACGAGGGTCACGAGTAGTTAAGCCAACTGCTTTCATAGCTGGTTTTAACTCTGCGTTAAACTTCACAAGTGCTCTTGTAATTCCTAAACTAACTGCTTCGGACTGGCCTGATGTTCCACCACCATCTACACGAACCATTACATCGAACTGACCTAAAGTATTTGTTACTTCAAAAGGTTTCAATGCTGCATTTTGCAAGGCTATTGTAGGAAAGTAGGTTTTGAATTCTTTACCGTTTACCGTGATATTGCCCGTCCCTGTAGTTAGGTACACGCGAGCAACAGCAGTTTTTCTTCTTCCTAGTGCGTTATTCACTTCCATTATTAAAATTTGAGTTCTTTTGGTTGTTGAGCAGCATGCGGATGTTCTGCACCTTGGTATACATATAAGTTACGGAATAATTCCGCACCCAATCTGTTTTTAGGTAACATACCTTTTATTGCATGTTCTACTACGTAAGTTGGTCTGCGAACAAGTAATTGTTTTGCAGTTTCTGTTCTTAATCCTCCAGGAAATCCTGAATAGAATTTATATTCTTTATCGTTTAACTTGTTACCGGTAAAACGAACTTTTTCAGCGTTGACAATAATAATATTATCACCACAATCAACATTTGGGGTAAAATTGGTTTTGTTTTTACCGCGTAGCATGTTAGCTATTTTGGTAGAAAAACGACCTACAGTTTGTCCCTCAGCATCAAATACATACCACTCTTTGTTAACAGTAGCTTTATTTGCTGATATTGTTTTGTAACTCAATGAATCCACAGTATATTCTTTTTTTTAGGGGTGGCAAAAGTATAGCATTCTGTTTTAATTAACAAACACTTGTACATTTTTTTGTAAAAAATATATAAAAATGTTCATTTAACTATTAAGCAGCTAATAATCAATTGCAACCGTGGTTTTTTAAATAAGGGTGCAATGATACTTTTTTTCGGGTAAAATAAAATGTTAAATCTTTTTTTAGGTTAAAATTTATCTAAAAGCGACCATTTTGTTCCAAAACCTATTCCAATACCCAAATTAACAAAAAAGGTTTCGCTTCTATTTCCCGGTTGTTGCCCAATTTCCATTTTTGTGGTAAAAGCTACTTTTCTACCTAAGGCAGCCTGCCAACCAAAACGCCATCCTAAATAACTGGGTTTGTTTTCGCTAATGTTCAAATCGGCATCTTTCAAATAAGCTTGGTTACTGTTAGGTTTAATATCGTAACTTACCAAAGGGCAAAATAGTACATCGGCATAAAAATCGCTTAATACGGAGCGGCCTTTTTTACCCCACGACTCTGCATCTATTATAATATTACATATTGATTTGTAACTTAAACCACCATAAATACCAAATGTGTTTACGGTATAATTTACGGTTTCAAAATTATTAGGGTCGGTTAACACCACTACCTGCCCATTTATTTTAGCACGCATATCATCATCGTTGGCAGCACGTGAATTATTAGCTCCATTATCGGTTCTGCAATTATTATAAAAATATTGTAACCCTCCTCTTACAGCAAAAATACGTCTAAAATTAGCCGGAACGCTTATAAAAGTAGTATGCGTAAAACCTCCTGATGAAAAAGATGATAATACCACACGGGCATTTTTCCTTGCTAATTTATTCACTAAATTAAACTGTCCGCCCAATCTGATTTGAAAATTCTTTGTTAAATCCTTTGGCGAAAAAATACCTATTCCGGCATCGTTATACGCTTTTCTATAATCAACATCGGCTTGGAAACGTTTTCCTAAAAATGCATTGGCATAAATATTATAACCAAGACTCATATTGGCCATATATGCATTGATGTCAAAAACATTGGCAGCGATAAATATATTCTTTGTATCGGGATCGTCTTCCAACACTTTATAACTTACATTTTGTGCATTTAGTTGACCCAACTGCGTAATAAATAAAATAGCAACAATGAATAGATTTGTTTTCATATAGTAGTTTTTAATTTGTGTAGGACAAAAGTAAAAGCCGCATTAATTCTGGTAAATACCGCTATGCGGGTAATTTTGTATCCGTGTTATTGGGTATACTCAATGTAAAACTTATGTTTGTTGCATTAAGGCTACTTTTATGAGTATTGAAAGAAAAAAAGTTTTTATCGTTGATGACCATCAAATAATGATTGACGGTATCAAATCATTACTTAAAATTAAAAACCAGTTTGATGTAGTGGGCAGTACTATGAACCCGCTTGAAGCGCTTGAATTAATTGAAAAAACAAATCCTCATATTGTAATTACCGACATTAATATGGAAGCGCTTTCAGGCATCGAACTGAGTAAAAAAATAAAGAAACAGTTTCCTGCTATAAAAATACTCGCACTGACCATGTTTAGCGACAAGACAACGATTAACGAAATGATTGATGCGGGTGTGGAAGGCTATATTTTAAAAAATACGGGTACTGATGAGCTGCAACTGGCTTTACAAAAAATTGCCGATGGCCATTTGTTTTTTAGCAACGAAGTAACGCAGGAATTGATTAATACGATTAAAAACAAATCCAATATAAGCAGTACGGAAGAAGAGGCTAAATTAACACCACGCGAAATAGAAATTACCAAACTTATTGCTGATGAATATACCAATGAAAAAATAGGTGAAAAGTTATTTATAAGCGAACGTACTGTGGAGACTCATCGCAAAAATATTTTCCGTAAAACAAATACCAAAAGCGTGGCAGGCTTAATAAAATATGCCATTAACAATAAAATAGTTTAGTTTTTATGCGCTATCCGTGCTAACACTGAGTAGTAAATTACCCTTGCAAGGGTATTGAGCTTACGTTGTTAATCGGGCAGTTTTGTTCATCAATAAAATTATTATTATGAACACAACATCAAAACTAAGTAAAGTAATTGCTGCACTATTAATTACAAGTATATTGGTAAGCTCATGCAGTCCTCCAAAACTTTCATCTTACGCTACTGAAACCAATTTAAGTGGTAAAGCTAAATTTGATTTTAACCAATCGAAAATAAGGGCTAACGGTAAAGGCTTTTCTATTGACATGAAAGCCCTTGGTAAAATGCCAAAAAGAATTGCCTTGGTTAGCTTTTATGTAGACGATCCGGGTATTACTGTAGTGTCAGGCTCAAACTACACAGGTAAAACTTATAACACCACCAATACAGGCTCTACCAATGCGCAGTTTTATGCTAACTACTTTTTAAATGCAAGCATTCAAAACATAAAAGAGGGATTTGGTAAATATGGTATGGAGGTATTGTTACCCAATGAGTTTTTAACCAGCCAGGAAAAAAAAGATGCTTACAATAACTTTGTAGTAAAGCATACTACCATAAACAAAATAGGCCAAAGCTTAAGCAAGTTTGCTAAAAACATGGGTAACCTTTCAACCAGCATTGAAACAGATGAAACTGCTGACGGGTATAAACTGGTAAAAATAAACAACAGGGAAACGAGTGATGCAAAAAAAGTAACCGTTCAAGGTAATAACTTAAGTGGTTGTTTTGATGGACAAATGATAGAGTCAGTTGGTTACGAACTGGCACAAGCGCTTGATGTAGATGCAGTATTGATTATTTATAACAGCCAGCTAGCTAATGAAAGATGGGGCAAAAGCAGGTTTTACTTATGTGCTTTAAACATGCATTTATTTGGCCCCAATCCTACTCCATTAAAAGAAGGTAAAAGAGATGGAAATGGTTACAGCAAAGGATTATTTTACTGTGGTGTGCGCATGCCTTTCAAAAAAGGATTACTTATTAACCCTAAACTGAAAGATGAGAAAGAAAAAGAAACTAACGATAATTTAAATATTACAGCTTACCAGAATATGGTAAATGGATGTGTTAAAAAAATGGGCGATTACTTAAAAAAGGAGCTTAACTAATTTATTAGGACAAAGTAATTCTTATTGTTTTCACTTCATTTAATTCATCATACTTATTGTTATGTTAAAAAAACTAACACTGTTACTTTTTATTTTAATTGCAAAGCTCTCCAACAGTATGGCTCAGGTTGATAGTATTGAACAAATACTATCAACTACCAAGATTGATACGGTTAAATTAAAAGCTTACAGTGATTTAAACTGGCTACTATTAAGGAGCAATAGTGCCAAAGCCAAACAATATGCTTTTGATGAATTATTACTGGCACAAAAAATAAACAATAGAAAGTATATAGCACAGGGATATAACGATATTGGTATTTCATTAATTGCTGAAAGTAATTTTAAAGAAAGCTTAAAGTATCACGCCCTGGCATTAGCCATTCGCTTATCGTTAGGCGACCAAAAAGACATTGCTTCTTCGTACAGCAAAATTGGCTATTGTTATTCGGAAATGGACCAATATAAAAATGCTTTGGCTGTTCAGTTAAAAGCGTTATTTATTTATAAGCAGCTAAAGGAAAATCAAAACATCACCTATACTTTAAACAATATTTGCTATTTATATAGCGGCTTAAAAAATTATGATAAGGTGGTTGAGTTTGCATCCCAAGCTTATAAACTGGCAGTAGCTGAAAACGATTCTTTCAGTATTGCCAATGCCCTGCATAATTTAAGCACATCGTACGAAAAAAAGAATGACTTTAACGAGGCCATTAACAATGAAAAAAAGGCATTACAAATATTTTCTTTGCTTAACGATAGTATTCAGGTGGGTGCTACGCTAAACAACCTGGGTTATTATTATAGGCAACTATACCGCGATGAAATAGCACTTGATTATTATTTAAAAGCCCTGAAAATTGCAGAGCTGACACATGATAAAAACAGCATTGGCCTTTACCATAATAATGTGGGTAATGTTTATTTAACCAATAAGGATTATACCCATGCTTTATACCATTTAAAACTGGCTGAAAAAATTTGTACGGAGCAGGATATGAAAAGTACTTTACTGCTGGTATATAAATCGTTTGGCGATGTATATGCTTTAACGGGTAAAGGCTCACTGGCTGTAGAAAACTACAATAAATACACCACTATAAAAGATTCTATTTTTAGTTTGGACATGGCGGAGCAGTTTAGCACCCTGCAAACCAAGTATGAAATAAAGGAAAAGGAAGCCACTAATTTATTGCTGCAAAAAGAAAATGAACTAACACAAGCGGAACTTTCTAAAAGCAATATTATTAAATGGTCTTTAGCTGTTACCTTGCTTTTATGTGTTCCGTTGGTTTATTTGTTTTACAATAGCTTTAAACTAAAACAGCAACGTTTACTCGATAGCCAATTACACAAGCAACAGGAGGAAAATGCAAAAGCCATTATAGACGCGGAAGAGAATGAAAGAACACGCATAGCCCGTGATTTGCACGATGGTATTGGCCAACAATTAAGTGCTGCTAAATTAAACTTATCGGGTCTTAAAAGTGTACTGGAACCAACGGCCAATTTTAATAAGGATATGTTGGACAATGCCATTGAACTGGTTGACGAATCTATTCAGGAAATACGCACGGTAAGCCATAATATGATGCTGGATTCATTGGTTAAAATTGGGCTGATAACGGCTGTTAAAAACTTTATAAACAAACTAAACAATACGGATAAAATAAAAATAAACATTGAAACCTTTGGCATTCATCAACGGCTGGACAATGTAGTTGAAACGGTTGTTTTCAGGATATTGCAGGAACTGATGAATAATATTATTAAACATGCTAGTGCAACGGAAGTAAGTATCCAGATAATTAAACACGATAATGAACTGAGCCTATTAATTGACGACAATGGAAATGGATTTGACACCACCAAAATGGGTTCGTTTGAGGGTATTGGACTCAAGAATATTTTAACCCGTGTAAACTATATTAACGGAAAGGTTTTTTTCGATTCGTTTGTAGGCAGAGGGACTACAGTCACTGTTGAAATTCCTTTAAATACGTAGTCAGGAATAAACATAAAAACGTCCGCTTAACTATTGCTAAGCGGACGTTTTTATAATACAACAATGTTCTTTTCTATTTCTTTACTTCACTTACACCTAAATTCCACAATACAAAACTCCACATATCAGCAGCATCTTCTATCAGCTTGGTGGTAGGCTTGCCTGCACCATGTCCTGCTTTGCTATCTATACGAATCAATATGGGGTTTAGGGTATCGGCTTTGGCTTGTAACTCGGCTGCAAATTTAAATGAGTGTGCAGGTACTACCCTGTCATCGTGGTCTGCTGTCATTATCATAGTAGCCGGGTATTTTACTCCTGGTTTAACATTGTGTAATGGCGAGTATTTTATCAACCATTGAAAGTCGTCTTTTTTATCGCTGCTACCATACTCTACTGCCCAGCCCCAACCAATGGTAAACTTGTGGTAACGTAACATATCCAATACACCTACTTGCGGAATAGCTACTTTAAATAATTCAGGGCGTTGGGTCATACAAGCACCAACCAATAATCCACCATTTGAGCCACCATTAATAGCTAACTTGTCGCTGCTGGTATATTTTTCTTTTATTAAAAATTCGGCTGCACTAATAAAATCGTCAAATACATTTTGTTTTTTGCCTAACATACCTGCTTTGTGCCAGTCTTCGCCATACTCTCCACCGCCACGTAAGCTGGCAATAACATACACGCCACCTTGCTCTAAAAACATAATACGGCTTACACTGAACGATGGTGTTAATGATATATTGAATCCTCCGTAACCATATAACATAGTTGGGTTTGTACCGTCTAGTTTCAAGCCTTTTTTGTGCATAATAAACATAGGTACTTTGGCTCCATCTTTACTGGTATAAAATACTTGTTTGGTTTCAAAATCGTTGGCATTAAACTTCACTTCTGTTTTGCGGAACAATTCTGATTTGCCTGTTTTTAAATCGTACTTATATATTTCGCCCGGGTTGGTAAATGAAGTAAAAGTATAAAAGGTTTCGGTATCATCTTTTTTACCACCAATGCCACTGGCTGTACCTATACCTGGTAAAGCAATTTCTTCTTTGCCTGTTCCATCCGCATTAAAGCGGTATATGCGGGTGCTTGCATCTTTTAAGTAGGTAGCAAATAATTTACCTCCCCAAAGGCTTGCGCCTTCTAATAAATCAGTACTTTCTGCAATAACAGTTTTCCAGTTTTTCTCATCTGCATTAGCAGGGTCAATTTCTATTAATTGGTATTTAGCAGCGCCTTTATCGGTAGTGGCTAAAATTTTATCGCCTATATTATCAACTACAGCATAGTTATTTTCAAAACCTTTGAAAAGGGTTTTAAATGCTTTTTCATTTTTGCTTAAATCTTTCACCAATATTTCGTTACCGCTTGTTCCTTCGCTTATGTATATAAACATAAAACGTTCGTCTTCGGTAATACCTGCATTGAAATAACGCAACGGATGTTTTTTGTCTTCATATACCAACTCATCGGTACTTTGTGCCGTACCCATTTTGTGGTAATATATTTTCATATGCTCATTGGCATTGCTGAATGCTTTTCCTTTCACTGGTTCATCGTAGCGACTATAGAAAAAGCCATTGCCTTTCCAAGTGGCTCCGCTAAACTTAACCCACTCTATTTTATCAGTTAGCTTTTGTTTGCTGGCCACATCCATTACAAATATTTCGTTCCAGTCGCTACCACTTTGTGCCACACCAACGGCACATAGCTTATGGTCTTTGCTAAAAGTAAAACTAGCTAATGAAGCTGTTCCGTCTTCGCTTAGCTTATTCGGGTCTAAAAATACTTCCGGCTCACCTGTTAAACCTTTTTGTCGGTATAAAATACTTTGGTTTTGTAAACCTTCGTTCTTAAAAAAGTAATACCAATCGCCTTCTTTAAACGGGCTTGAGTATTTGGGGTAATCCCAAATTTCTGTCAATCGGTTTTTTATTTGGGTACGGTAAGGAATTTGTCCTAAGTAATTTTGGGTTACTTTGTTCTCTTCCTTTACCCAATCTATTACATCAGCAGCGGTGTCGTTTTCTAACCAACGGTAAGGGTCGGCTATAGCGGTTCCGTGGTAATTATCGGTTTGACTATCTGTTTTGGCTTGAGGATAAGGCAACATGGTTAATTTTTTTTGTTCGTGCTTGGGTGCTTGGTTACAAGCAAAAGTGGCCACAAACGTAAAGGGTAAAATGTATTTTTTTAGCATACGTTAATAAATTATAAAAACAACATTAGGGTATTTTTACATGCCGTTTTTTATTTTTTGATAAATGGATTGGGGGGGTATGAATGGTTGATAAGGTTGAATTGTTATATTGTTCTTTACCTCCGTGCTATTGCTTCTACTAACAACAGGTTCTAGTCCCATAGCTTCCAATAACTATCGGGAAGGACTTGGCCCAAACTAATGTGTTGTTTACATTTATTCAGTAAAAAAAGAGTGTTTTCCTATTTAAAAAAGAGTGTTTCCCCCTGCTAAAAAAGGGTATTTCTACTCTTGTATTTGCCAAACATATCATGGAGTATTGTATTGACAATTGCAACAAATGCAGTGTACCTACTCAAATAAACAAACCTTTCCTTTTAAACACTAATTATTCATTTCTAATATGGCAACCATACAATTTGATTTACCCGTTTTAAATCCATTCAATCATGGCCCTTTAAGTATAGGGCACTATACCGTACCTGTTTCCTTAGAACTAACTGCAGGCGAAAATTCATTTACCAGCGCTCCCATCGAAATTGGTAACTTTTTTCATTATAAGGTATTTGCCCACTTATCCATTCCTTATAGCTACGATCCGGCAACGCAGTATATTACCATTCCAGGACCTGATGATTTCAGCAACAAACAAATAGCCATTCATACCAGCCTTAATGGGCATCCTGACATATTCAGTCATTATATTCTGAACAGTTCCGCAGCCCCCTCTGCACCCTCCAATGTATGGAACGATTATACCGACAATACGCCTATAGTAACGCAAGTTATTCAAACAGCTATCAGGCAAACAATCCATACACTTGTTGAGCAACTTTTGGAGGCAGGTATACAAGGGGTTATTCAAACCGGCCGTGCTCCTGTTGTAACCCCAGATAATTACCAGGATTTTAAAGCCATGTTTAAACCTGAAAAAGCGGATGTAACAGAACCTTCACTGGATGACATTATTGAAGTACAATCAACTGTTGGCTCCACCTACGGAGGAACCATTACATGGGCTATAGACTATGCATTTGCGAATGTTATAGGCTCTACCTACGACCCGAGGCCGAATGGCTATAACTCATGGATCCAGCTTTGGTGTATAACCTGCAATAACGAATATTACCCAACGTCCTGTACTTCTTTAGACTATTCAAATGGTGTTCCACCTTTCGATTGCAATATAACAGATTTTGTTGGCGGCCATGTTATTCCGGGAACAACAGCTGAGAAACCTGTTGTTGGCAGCACCGTTTATATTTACCCTATTTGTAAGCGGCACAATGGTAAAGATGCTATCTATATGTCTATTCGTTCTTATCAAGTAGGTGTTGTGCTTAATAATTACTTTCAATAATATTTTATTATTCGCTTAATAGGAGGCATCCTTGGCTAATTCCAACTCAAACGTTTACCCGTTATAATTCAACGTAAAGTAAAGGGTATGATGTATTTTCTTTATCATACGCTAATAAATTATAAAAATAACATTAGGGTATTTTTTTGCTTGAAAAGGCTATTTTTATAATTGGTTTTATACAAAAAAGACTGTCCAAATCCTCACCAATGGGTGAATATCATTGACTATTATTTTCTGCCCAAAGTATATACTCGGTTACACTTTTAATTTCGTTTTCCAGTATTACATTTTTTGAAAGACTTATTCAACGTAATCGTTCTATTTGTTTCGTGTTTAAGACCTCTCCAATACCGTAATCACCATCTTCGTTTTTATCATTTCTATAATGATATCTAATTTTAATTGGCCGTTTTCGTTCTGGATACACCATTTGTTAAAAATAGTTGGGCATTTAAAATTGATTTTGAATATATCTTATCGATTTAATCTTTTTAAAATACTTATTTACAGCACTTTAAATACATTAAAACATCTTCATTAGTAATTTAACATTCAAAAAACTATTTCTGTAAAACTGATTTTAATTATACACCTTATGGAAAGAACAACTACTAAAATTATTATTAAAAATTTTTGTACCTCTTTTAAATTCAAAGAGTTAATAATTGGCCACCAACCAATGACTCTTATAAAGAGTGTAAACTCCTCCTTTCAGCGTAGACAGAAAACAAATGTGTTGCTCCTTATTTTATTTTTCTTAATACAAATAATAAGTAATGCCCAAACTGCTGTAACTATACCACCCCTTTATAATTTAAATGCGGGTGGTGCGGATAATGCTTTTCCATTAAATAGTGCTACTTCCAATCAAGTACAATGGGTGTTTGCGCCCGGAGCTTTCAATACAAATGGAACAACTGGTACTCCTGCCGGATCAGGATCCATTACAAAAATTTATTTTTTACTTGGAGGCACCACCAATAATGCAACCGTTTACAGTAATTTCACCTTGAAATTAGCACAAAATGTGGGAACAATAACGGCATGGCCTTCCATTGCTTTTAACCCAGGTATGACCACTGTTTTTAGTGCTCCCTCTTTTACAATAACGGGTGCCGCTGCTGGAGCCTGGATTATGGTTCCCCTTACCACCCCATTCAGATACGATCCAACCTTATCATTGGTATTTGAAATGAGCGTTACTGCGGGAACTGGCAACCAAACACGACAAACAACTATAACGGGTAATTCGCGGGTATTTGGCCCTTCAGGTGGTGCCGCCACCGGTTCAGCTACTGGAATGCTAAACTTTGGAATTGAGGTAGTAAACCTAGCACCCAATGATGCTGGAGTTATAGGATTTGATGAACCCACGGCTCCAACTGTGGGATTTAATACAATTATTGCTCGGGTAAAAAACTTTGGAAACAATGTAATTAATACGGTAGATGTAAACTGGTCAGTTGATGGGGTATTGCAAACACCTGTTACTTATAATACCGCACCAATAGACACTGTAAATGGCACTGGCAGTACCACTGCCGCAGTAACCTTGGGTACTTCTCCATTTACAGCCAATACACTGCACCGCTTTAAAGCTTGGACCAGTATGCCTAATAGTGTTGCAGATACGGTACTTTCAAATGATACTAATGCAAGAATATTTAGAACCCCGGCTTTATCAGGCTCCTTTACAGTTGGTACTACTGGTGATTTTGTAAGCATTACAGAGGCCATTTCTGTGCTGAATGATATTGGAGTAAACGGTCCTACCACTTTTCAATTAATAGATACGCTTTACAATGTTGCCAAAGGCGAAGTGTTCCCATTAACTTTTTCTAATGTTACAGGTAATTCAGCTGTTAATACCATTACCTTTAAACCCGCTTTTGGCAATAATGCGGTTATAGTAAGCAATACTGGTAACATCATTAATTTTTCTGGCAGTAGAAACATTATTTTAGATGGTAGAGATTCCTCTAACAACAACAATAGAAACCTAAGTATAATAAACACGTCTTTAACAGGCACTTTAGTTGCCCTGCAAAATGATGCTATTAGCAATACCATAAGAAACATCAATTTACGCAGTGCAAACACTTCTACAACAGCAGGTAGTATAAATATTTTAGCTTCAACTGGTTTTATAGGAAATGATAGCAATAGAATTGTAAACAACTATTTTGGCCGTTCTACCGCTGGTAATTATGCAATTGGTATTCTTTCGCAAGGCACATCAGCCATTGTACAAAATAACACCAATACCATTAGTGGCAATGAGTTCAATAGCTTTTCGTTTAATGGTATTCTGGTAAATGGAACCAATACAGGAAATGGTTCTTTTTGGAATATAAGCAATAATAGTTTTTATGATACTGCCACCACTACCGTGCAAACAACCACCTGGAATGCCATTAACTTTATTCCAGGTACAACCAGTGGCTCTGTAAGCAATACTATAAACAATAATTTTATTGGCGGTTCCGCTGCCAATACCGGAGGCTTGGCATTTAACAATAACTCCGCCATAACCCGTGTAGCATTGCAGGTAACCACCACTTTAGGTGGGGCAAACACAATTTATGGCAATGTTATCCGCAATTGGTATTTGCCCAATACTATCAATACCTTGTCATTTACAGGCATACAATTATCTGGCGGAGTAGCCAATATTGATAGCAATACTGTTGATTCTTTCCTATCTTTTAACAACGCTGCTTTAATTGGTATCAATGCAACACCAACTGCCAATTACAGCATAACCCGAAACCAAATTAAAACATTATCAGTGTATAATGTTTTAACTACTGCTGCTATTAGAGGAATTACCCTGAGTGGTGGGCAAGTTGTAAATGTAAGTAATAATACTATTAAAGGCTTTAGAACAAATGCTAATAATACAGGTACCACTACTGCTGCTTCTATTGTTGGCATAGGCTCTTCGGCTTCAAGTAATACGGTTACAATAGCCAATAACAATATAGGCACACCAAGCGAACCTTTGAGAAACAACCACAACAGCGTAAGTAGCTGCCTTTTAGTAGGCATTGTGGCTACCGCTGGTACCAATACAATAGAAAACAATACCATTGATGGCATACATTTAGATAGTTTGGCTACCACCTCAGTGGGAACTACAAGTAGTGCTGCAATCAATGGTATTTTAAATTCATCAAGCTTACCCGGCCAAATTATTAGAAACAATATAGTAAAACATTTATACCAACGCTCGGCACAAGCAGCACAAACTACCCAAATAAATGGAATTTGTTATGTAAGTAGCGGTTTTACTACTATTACCAATAATACAGTTTATGGTTTATTTACCCGTTCAACCAATACAAATACAAGCACTTCTTGTGCTTTAAATGGTATTAATTTTGGCTCATCAGGTCAGGCTTTAATTACCAATAACTATATTGATTCTTTGGCCATTTCTCCGGTAACCCCAACTACTACTCAAGTGAATGGTATAATTGTTTCTGGAACAAGTGGTAACAGGGTTGCGAACAATACCATTAAAACCTTATACAATGCATTTACAACAACTAACCCGGGTATAATTGGTATTCAATATGTTGCTAGTGCATTAAATAACGAATGTGAAGGCAATACTATTTCCGGATTAGTAAATACACATACCAGTACTACTGGTGCCGTGCAAGGTATCCGTTACCTTTCATCTACTACACTATTGGGGAATAACTCTTTCTGTAATAATAATTTTGTGCATAGTTTTAGCAGCAGAAGTACAACGGCTACGGTATTAACAGGTATTGAAGTAGTGGCAAATAGTTTTGCCAGTTTTAGTAATAACCTAATCCGTTTAGGTATTGACACTACTGGCAATCCATTTACAGGACCATTTACCATCAATGGTATTAACAATACGGTATCAACTGCTACTTTTACCAATAGATTTTACCACAATACTGTATATATAGGAGGTACACCACTAACAGGCACCTCTGCTACAGCAGCTTTCCGTTCTAGTTTTGGCTCATTAGCTGCCCAAGATATAAGGAATAATATTTTTGTAAATTTGGTACAAAATACGGGAGGAACCGGAAGTAACTATGCAATTAATATTGGAAGTGCACCAGTTACTGTACAAAGTATTATTAATTACAACATATTATGGGCTGGAACTGGTTTAACAAATAACTTTATTGGTGGAGGCCCAGGCAATGCTACAAGCATGTTAGGTACTGCCGGTTGGAGACGATTAGCGGGCATTGACTTAAACAGCGTGCAAGCTAACCCTGGTTTAATTGCACCAAATGTAGCATCAGGAAGCATAAATTTACGTCCTGCCACCAATAATGTAGGTGAAGGTGTGGGTGATAACGCTTTAACATTAGCCATCAATACTGATTTTGGAAACAATAATAGAATAACAAATACACCTGTAGATATTGGTGCATGGTCATCGGCCACCAATACACTAAGTGCAGATTCTATTGCTCCTCTAATTAGTTATACTTCTCTTACCAATACTCCAAGTATAGTAAACAGAACTTTTACGGCCACTATAGTAGAAGTGGGCTCTGGTATAGAAGCAGGCACTTTTAGCCCTAAGGTGTATTTTAACAAAAACAATGGTACCTTTTTCTCTACCAGTGGAGCATTAGCCAGCGGAAATTATAGAAACGGAAACTGGACATTTACCATTGATTACTCATTATTAGGTGGTGTAATACCAACTGACGTAATTCGTTACTATGTAATTGCACAAGATAGTACGGGCAATTATGCTTCGCTTCCGGCTTATGCGGTAGCTGCTAATACCAACACTGTAACCAATGCTCCAGCTACGCCAAACCAATATATTATATCCAACCCTATACCACTTACGGTAACGGTAGGCGCTACCGGAAATTATACTTCATTAACCGGTGCATCAGGTTTATTTAATGCCATTAACAACAGTTTATTGCAAGGCAACACTACCGTACTATTACAAGGAGGAACTACCATAACCGAATTGGGTTCTGTTGGCTTAAACCAATGGCTTGAAATTAATGCAGGGGTAATAGGTAATTTTGGTTATACGCTTACCATTCGCCCATTAAACAATACGCAAGTATTAATGACAGGAGCTGTAACCACTGCTGATGGAATGATAAGACTAAACGGGGCAGATAGAGTTCGTTTTGTAGGTTTCTCTACCACCGGAACCCCAACTGACACTAATCTTTTAATTAGAAATACCGCTACTTCCCAACCCGTATTAACCATGCTGAATGATGCATCGGACAACACTATTACCAATGTAATTTTTGAAACCAACAATACCAGTACAGGAGTAATCAATGGTGGGGCAGTAAGAATAAGCTCAACTTCCCTCATTACCGGAAACGATAATATTGAAATTAGAAATTGTCATTTTAGAAGATTTGCCAGCGGCTTAATCCCTACTATATTGTTTGCCGCGTCTGGCACTACCGGTGTAAATAGAGAAAATGAAAACCTGCTCATTGAAAATAGTTATTTTTATGGCTTTAACACCAGTGCCATTTCTATTGGTTCTGGTACAGGAAATAATTATAGAATAAAGAATAATGTATTCTTTCAGGATACAGCAAGTATTCATACTACTTCGCCATTGGTTATTAACTTTATACCTGGTAATCTTTCAAACAATGATACCATAAGTGGTAACTTAATAGCTGGTAATAATTTTGGTGGAACTGGCGAATGGTTTGGCCCCGCTGCTACTAGTTTTACCTTTATAGGAATAAATGTTACAGCAGGCGCTATTACAGGTACCTTTATTGATAACAACCGTATAGCCAATATAAACTTTACCAATACCGCAACAAATAACTTTACCGGCATTATAGTAAACAATGGCGGTGGAGTAGCTACTATTACTAATAATTATATAGGCGATACTTTACTTACGGACAATATAAAACATGCTGGCAACGGAAGTACGCTTGCCATTAGTTGTCAAACAGGTTCTAATAGTATTATAAACAATAATATAATTGCCAACATAACCAATACAAGCAATATAGCCGCTAATACCACGGTAGTAGTAAATGGCATACGTGCTTGGAATCAAACTGCAATACTCCAAATTAATAATAACCGCATTATTAATTTAAGGGACTCTTCGCTCAATGTAGGTAGCAATACAGCAGCCCCTGTAATGGGTATAAATATAAGCAGCGGTACTACCAGTATTCAGGTAAATAATAATTTTATTAGTGGATTGACCAATTTATCAAGAACGGTATCTACATCATCTCAGGTATTGGGTATTTTTAATGCAACAGGTTTACCAAGCATTACCAACAATGTGGTTGAAAACTTAAACGCATTCTCTACCAATACCGGTACCACTACTACTGCTACTTTAATTGGTATATGGAGTTCGTCTTCTAGTCCCGGACAAACTATATCGAACAATACGGTAAGGTATTTAACTTATAACAATCCGGCCCCTACAAACGCACAGGTAATAGGCATTATGCAATCGTCAGGAAGTGGGCATACTATTAACAATAACTTGGTACATAATATCCTGTCAAATAGTGTATCAACCGGTACTACCGTTTCGTCCGCTATTATAGGCATTATGCACAATGGCTCCGGTAGTGCATTAAACATAAATGGCAATACGGTGCATACTTTAGAAGGGCAAGGATTGAGTGGCACTGTCAATTTAGTAGGTATTTTATACCAAGGAACAACTACGGTAGTTACTAATTTTGTTACCCGCAACTATATACATAGTTTCAAACTGGCTACTACAAGTGTTGGCAGAATGATTGGTATTCAACAAAACTCTGGCTCATTTACCCGATACGCCAATAATATGGTACGCTTGGGAATAGACTCAAGTGGTGCTTTATATACTGGTCCTTATGAAGTATATGGTTTCTTGAATGATGTAACAGGTAATTTTGAATATTTCCACAACAGTGTATACTTAGGTGGTGCACCTGCTACTGGTGCTAGCGTTACTGCTGCCATTAGGTTAAGTGGCACACTAACCGGAACACAATTGTATGACATAAGAAATAATATTTTGGTGAATAATATTGCCAATAATGGTGGTTCAGGTAAAAACTTTGCTATTAGATTAGCTGCATTACCAGTAAATCCTAGCAATTTGATGAGTAACTTTAACTTACTACTTGCCAATGGCACTGGTAGGCATATAGCCGGAACTAACACAATAGACTATACTACGCTTACGGGTATTGCCGGTTGGTTAAGAGGTAGTGGATACGACTTACAAAGTGGTACTACCAACGACTCTTTATTCCTGAACTCTACAGGACCCGCTTTTGATGTAAACCTACGCTTAGAAGCCAATAACCCTGCAGAAGGTGCGGGCGACCCTAGTTTAGCTGCTATTGTTACCACTGATTTTGATGGCAACTTACGTGCTACGCTAACTCCTTTTGATATTGGAGCCAACGCTGGTGCATTTACACTGTCAGCCGATGTATTTCCGCCTAGCATTAGTTATACCCCTGCTACCAACCAAGGTGATTTAACAGGACCTTTAACCATTAGCAATGTAAATATTAAAGATAACGTAGGCGTTCCATTAATAAATGGTGTTAGTATGCCTAGAATATACTTTAAAAAAGGAGTTGCTGGTACGTATGCCAGCACAATGGCTATTGCATATACAGGTAATGAAAGAAATGCTAATTTTACCTTTGAAATACAATATGGTATTTTGGGTGGTGTAAATACAGCAGATACTATATTTTATTATATAATAGCGGAAGATAGCTTAGGAGGAAACATTTGCTCTCAAAAACCCTATGCCATTGCCAGCAATGTAAACACGGTTACTAACGAGCCACTTAATCCTGACTTTTACATTTTTTTACCTGTAATTCCTGCTAATAGTTTATTTGAAGTGGGTGCCGGACAAACCTACACTACTTTAACAGGTACAGGAGGCTTATTTGAAATGCTGAATGGCAATACCATTGGTGGTTCTATTACGGCAGTTATTAAAACAAATACTACTGAACCCGGTACTTTTGCTTTGAATCAAATAGGAGAAGATGGTGCAGGAGCTGGAACTTACACCTTAACCATAAGACCAGATTCAACGGCTACCACTGCCAGAATTATAAGTGGAAACATAGGTACAGGTATATTAAAACTGAATGGTGCAGACAGGGTAAAAATAACAGGTGTGCCACACCAAAGTAGCAATACAGCTCTTAATTACCTTACCCTGCGCAACAGTAATAGCTCAGGCCCGGTAGTGCTTTTTGTAAATGGTGCTACCCAATGCAGACTGAATAACTTAACTATTGAAACGGCAAACAACTTGGGTGTTGCATTAAATGCTGGCGGAGTTTCATTTGCCGGTACTACCAATAGTTTTGGCAACAGCATGGATAGTATTACCAATTGTACCATTAGAAACGATCAGTCGCAAACTTTTCCTAATGGTATTCCGGCTATTTTAATAGGTAGTTTCCATAGTGGATTGGTGTTAAATAGCAATAATGTAATAAGCAATTGTAATTTACTCAATGCCTCTTCTGTTTACGTAAATGTAGATGCTGGTTCGGGTAATGCCTGGAATGTATCGGGCAATAGTTGCTATATTAACTTACCGGTAATTACAGCCAATCCTTTACCTATTAGGTTCAATGGAGGCATCCTTTCCGAAGGGCATACCATAAACAATAATATAATTGGTGGTACGGCCGCAAACGGAGGTGGTGCAGCTTGGACAAGTAATGTACAAGCCGCCTGGAATCAAATACAACTGAATGTAGGTAATAACATAGCCAGTACGGTAAATGGAAACAAAATTGTAAATATAAATTTTGCTCAATCGGCCTCAGGTACTCAATGGAATGGTATAATAGTAAGTGCAGGCAGAACCAATATTATCAATAATATGATTGGAGACTCTACCAACCTTACCTCAATTCAACTCTCCCCTCCAACCAACCACAATGCCATTGCTATTACCAGCACTGTTAATGTACCCACTACTATTAGTGGAAACAGAATAGTTGGATTCTTTTTAAACAGCCCTGGTAATACCGTAGCTTTTAATGGTATTACTGTAGCAGGTGGTATTACTACCATTACTAACAATATAATTGGAGCAGCAACTATTGCCAATAGTATAGTGTGCAATGGTAGTAGTACCGTACGTGGTATTAATATTACCACACCGGTAAATATTGACCCGGGAATTATTATTAGCAACAATACCATAGCCAATATGAGTGCTAGCGGTACCCAAAATACAGTAAGTATTGGAGGTATTTTACAAGCAGGCTCTACAGTAAGTGTTATAACTGGCAATAGGGTGTATAATTTAAGCGCTTTATCAAGCAATACTTCTTTAAGTAGTGCACCTGCCGCTTTTGGTATTTCATTAGCTGCCGCTACCAATCTTGGACCAGCAATAGCTAACAATACAGTATATAATATAGCTGCAAATAACAATTCTGCTGTGCTTACCCACGCCATGGGTATTATTATTCAAAGTGCCAATGGTGCACGCGTAAATAATAATAGGGTGTATGATATTAGGAATTTAAGTACTGCTACATCTATTAACCCGATGGCAACTGCTAGTGGAATTATTGTATTTGGTATTACTAATGCTATTGATATTTTAAACAACCAAATAACTTTGGGCAATGCACAAACCAATAATATCCAATACAATGGTATTTGGCAAAACACATCTGGTGGTTTCAATATTAATTGTTACTATAATAGTGTATTAATTACTGGTAATAATGCAGCTGGAAACCTAAATTCTTACGCATTCCACAGGGGGGCTAATAGTGTTTCTGAGATTACTTCGGGTATCACACTCATTAACAATGCGCTCTTGAATAATCGTACCGGAGGTACTGCTAAAAACTATGCCATTGCCAATGAAATTTCAGGTATACCTACAGGAAGTGGTTGGTTAAATGTAAACTACAATATGCTGGCTTCTGCTGCTGCCAATACTATTGGTTTGTGGGGAGCTACTGATATGAATATGAGCAGTTGGAGACTTAACAGCTTAAGAGATGCCAACTCATGGGCAGATTTAAGTGCAAGTGTTAATCCAAGTGCGCTATATGCCGATGTAGCCACCGGAAACTTAAACGTAGTAACTACTGCATCACAAAACTGGTATTTAAATGGTAAAGGAATTGCAGGTAGCATTTCTGCAAACATTAACACTGACTACGCTGGTAATACACGTGGTACAACACCGGGCATAGGAACAGATATAGGAGCTACAGAATTCTCTTCGTCTGCTACTCCACCAGCAGTAACTGTAAGTGGAGCACCGGCACTCAACGGAAGCAGTACCATTAGTTTTGCCAATAGAAACTTGGCTACCATTAGTTGGGGCAATACAGGCACAGTGCCTACAAGTATTACCGGAGCATATTATAGTGGCACTAACCCTCCTGCTACCCTTCCGGGTACCCGTTTCCTAAACGCTTACCTAGCACTCAGTGCAACAGGTGGCAGTGCCTATAGCTATACTTCTACCATTAATTACGACCCTGCTTTATTAGGTACCGTAGTTTCTGAAAGTGTATTAAGAGGTGCTACTTATAATGGCTCTTTCTGGTCAGGATACCCAAGTTCTACAGTAAATACTACAGCTAAAACCATAAGCATACCCACTATAACCAATAGTGTGGGTGTATTTACGGGTACCGATGCCAATGCATCTTTGCCTGTTCAGTTAATTCAGTTTACAGCCAACCCTGTTGCTAAAGATGTATGGCTAAACTGGGTAACGGCAAGTGAACTTAACAACAAAGGTTTTGTCGTAGAGCGTTCCGTAAATGGTAAAGACTTTGAATATGTAAACTTTGTAAAAGGAAAAGGCAACAGTGCCAATACCCATAAATATAACCTTAGCGACCCATTGGCTTTGGAAAAAGCAAATACCTTATACTACCGCTTAAAACAAGTGGACTTTGATGGAGCCTATACTTATTCCAATATTGTAAAAGTTAGTATATTCCATACAGAACCTTTTGCAATAAAAGTTTTTCCTAATCCATTTACAGAGAACTTCCAATTAGAATTGGTAACACCGGAAAATGGCATAGCCGAAGTAAGCATTAGCGATATTACGGGTAAAGAGGTATACAAAACTACTTTAAACCCATTGGCAGGTAAAAACATATTTGCTATGGACAATATAAGTGCATTGCATGGTGGCATTTACTTTATTAAAGTAAGCCAGGGCAATAACCAAAGCATAACCAAAATAGTTCAACTTAAATAAGCTATTGCTATAATTATAAAACAGAAAGAGCAGCTCTCGGGCTGCTCTTTCTGTTTCAATGAATATCGTGTTTTTTACTTACAGCTGAAATTACCTTGTAAAATAAAATTCCTTTTCAAAAGTATTAACCAACACTTGTTTTGCAACAGAAGCTCCTAAAACTAAAATTGGGCAAGCAATAAACAAAGCAAAGAATGCTGTTAGGAAAGAATCATGTTCATCACTTGAGGTAATAATAGCCCATAATAAAATTAATAACCCACCAATAAAAAAAGCAAGAAATAATAAACAGAAAAATGAATTGGGTTTAACATTTATTATTATTTTAGACCTATTGTTATAATCAAATATTTGTACTTCCATTTCTGCAGCCATTCCTCCAAAATTCTGTGTAAATGTCTCCCACTTATGTGTAAGATGAAAAGTATAATCATCATTAATATTTCCATTAATATTTGGCGAATTAAGAAATTGGTTAGACTTTACTAAAGCCGACTTTAATTCTTCATATATTTCTTTTGTTGGCTTATCGCTATATAAAATTATTGTACTTTCAGACAAAGCTTCGCGCACAAATTTTATTGGCTGTTTTTTTGTTTCCAAAACTAGTTTAACATACTTATTTATAATTGCTTTTACCAAAACCGACTTTAATATTTATAAAATATCAAACATATCCAATTTATACGAATAAAACAGTTAAGGAGTATATGATTACTATGTCAGGAAGAAATAAAAACATTTTTATTAGTCGCCTACAGCGTCAGCGAGAAAAAAAATAAGTTTTTTTTGTTGCTGACAACGTAGGCAAGGAATTATGCATTTTTTATTGGACACTTACAGCGTAGGGGAGAAAAAAAATAAAGTTTATTGGACACTTACAGCGTCAGCGGGAAATAAAAACAATTTTTTTTGTTGCTGACAGCGTAAGCAGGGAAAAAATAGTTTTATCCTATCAAATGGGAAACATCGTTGGCTAACTCCAAACTAAAGTTTTGTCCATCGTAATGCAGTATATACAAACAGGTATTTCTGTGCTCAAAATTATCCATGTTTTTAAGCGGTTCGTTCAGCAGCAAACACAGCAAACTTTTCATAGCCCGGCCATGCATGCAAATAAGTACCGTTTCTTCTGCCTCGTTACCCATAATTACCTGCAGTGCTTCTTTTTGGCGTGCTTGCAGTTGGTTGGGTGTTTCGCCATTGGCCACAGCCAAATCGTAATTACCGCTGTTCCATGCATTAATGGCTTCTGTATAAAATTCACGTTCTTTAAAGTCCTGCGCCTTGCCTTCAAAATCGCCCCAGCTTATTTCGTTTAAGCCTTCCAGTGGCTCAAAAGGAATGCCCTTATCAATAAAAGCCTGAATGGTTTGCTGCGTGCGTTTTAGGGCTGATGTATAAATTTTATGGAAAGGAATATGTTGGTGTTTTTCAAAAAAAAGCTGGCCTTGTTGTAAACCTGTTTCATTTAAATCAGTATCCACTCCTTTGCCTTGCACAATTAATAGTTTATTAAACTCAGTTTCACCATGTCGTACTATGTATATTCTTTTTTTGATTGTCATAACTTAGCTCAAATTAATAAATACTTTTTAATTTATTGACTACTTTCGCAGTTTATTACTCACATATCTTACTCAATGCTAATAAAATCAGTTAAAAGCTTATTTATTGGTTTAGTAGTCGTATTCAGTTCATACGCCACTCTTGCTCAAAAAATAGTTAATTTAGATTTAAAATGGGTAGTTTTTGACAAAAATGAAAACTTGCCAACCTGCTCATATATTAATTTTCACCAAACCAAGGATAGCACTTGTTGGGTAGCCAATAATTATGGTGTGGCCTGGTACAATAATTACAACTGGCAGCAACTGAATATTTTTAAAACAGATGTTCAAAATATAAAAAATATACGTTTTAAGTTTGAGGAGGATAATACGGGTCGCTTATTTTTTAATTATTACGATACTATTTATGCCCTGCAAAAAAAGCATTACAAAAAAGTGCTTTTTCAAATAGACCAAAAACCTTTAAGAATACTTGACTTTGCTATTGATAAGCATAACAACTTTTTATTGCTTACGATAGATGATAGCCGAAAACATATTTCGCTTTATAAAACCATTGGTAAAAAAGCATACAAAATATGGGAAAGCTTTGAAGAGGATATTGCAGGCAAAAGCACTTTACATAAAACCCACTATGGCCATGTGTTTTTTAAAGTTAAAAATGAAATATATGCCATTAACGGGTTTAAACTGAACAATATTGGATTGGGTTTAAAAAAGGAAATGGTAAACGTATCGTTACTGGAGGAGGACAGCAGTGGCCGTTTTTACCTGCAATTAAGAGAGGGTTATAACTTTACGTACCATTATTATTTCCACTGGGACGGTAAGCAATACAAAATACAAAACTATACACTTCCCTTTGAAAAGAATGTAGTTAGTAATGATGTTGATATAAATGGAAACGAATTGTTCCTGACTAAGGATAATAATTTTTACTTAAAAAGAAACAATACCTGGTTTGAAGTAAGCATTCCCTCACACCTTAAAAACTGTAACTTTGCTAAGTTTGATTTGGAGGGCGATATATGGATAGGCAATAACAATAAAATGATACGTTATACTACCAACAATAACCTGTTTACCAATGTTAGGTTAGGTGCTAATTTTAATGACAATATTGTTAATAGTATTTGTGTAGATAAACAGGGGTATGTTTGGATAGCTGAAGCTACTAAAATTGTCAAACTAAACCCGGATTACAGCATTGCGCAGGAATTTAATATAAACCCTGCTATTACTTTTACCTGTGTTAATATTGATGATCAAAACAATATATGGGTAGGCTCAGGTCAAACAAACAACTCTACTTACAGGTATAATGGCAAAAAGTGGGAACTTATGACCAGCCAAAATGGTTTTATAGATGCACCCATTCATAAAATTTTAAAAAACAAGGATGGTTCACTTTTATTTTTATGCTTAAACAACAATGGCTCCAAAGAAAAAGGCTCGGGCTTATACCAGTTAAAAAACAATTTACTTTGGGTAAAACAGTACGACAATGTACCCAAAGATGTGCGCATATACAGCTATTTGGAAACCAAAGACGGAACCATTTGGATAGGTGCTTTAAAAGGGCTTTATAAAATACAAAACAAACAAGTTACCTATATCAATAAAGTAGACTCCAACGATATAGTGCGGGTAATGGATTTAGTAGAGGATAAAAAAGGAATTGTATACTTTAATACAAACTCCATTGGTTTATGCAAAATATTACCCAACAACAAAGTAGAGAAACTCAATACCCCAATTATATTTGATTTCAGCCAAATTACTTCGGACTTACTGGTTGATCAAGATAATATTTTATGGATAACGAGTCCTTCAAGCCTATGGGCTTTTAAAAACGATTTGTTTTTTGAATACAAAACAGAAACCGGATTGCCCTACCCTACCTGCTGGCCTGTTGTTGCCAACAACAACGATATTATAGTGGGTACTTTAGGCGCAGGTATCAGTATTATTCATAAAAATAATTTCATTCAAAAGGAACCGCTGGTTACTATTTCCATTATTCAGGAAAACGAAAACAAGCCTGTACTGCTTTGGAATTACTTTGCTTACAGAAAACCTTTTAACGATGAAGAACTTTTATTCAGCTACCAGATAGACAACGGTAGGTGGAGCCATTTTACCAATAAACGCACCATTGATTTAGGCCAAATAAAACCAGGCAAACACTTAATGCATTATAAAATAAAAAATGAGTTTAGTGATTTGATAACTGATGTTTATAGCAATGAACAAATTATTTTTATAGCTCCTCCTTTTTACCTCAATACTTGGTTTATTATTCCCATTGGTATATTAACCATTGCACTTTTGGTTATTGTCTTTATTTATTTTAAGGAGCGCAACCAAAACTACCATGTAATTTTAGCCAACGAAAAAAAGCTGAGCTCATTAATTAACTCCATGCCTTTTAA
Organism: Bacteroidota bacterium; assembly: GCA_040388375.1. NCBI lineage: Bacteria > Pseudomonadati > Bacteroidota > Bacteroidota bacterium. The sequence continues at coordinate 80,276 of JAZKBU010000006.1, forward strand.
AACCATTGTATTGAATAAAGACGGACATTGTATTCATAGCTTTGTAAACGATAAAAACAGCCTTTTTACCTTTACAAAAAACAATGACTTTATTGAGGAATTTGATGATGTCAACAAATCACTCATGCTGCAAAGCATAGCCAATTGTTTAAGCACAAAAAGCAAAGAAATTTTTACTTACCACGAAACACAAAAAGATAACTTTTTCGAAATTACTTTTTCGCCTTACGATGACTTATCGGACAACCAATTGGTAACAGCCGTTATTATTGATATTACTGATAAAATTAAAATCATAGCTGAATTAGAGCAAGCCAAAATAGTGGCAGAAAGCGCTGATAAAGCCAAAATGATTTTCCTATCAAACATGAGTCATGAAATAAGAACACCCATGAATGCCATTATGGGGATAGCTGATATTATGCTGGATGAGCGTATGGATGACAACCAGAAAGACAACTTAATTATTATTAAACGCTCTGCCGAAAATCTGGTTATTATTATAAACGATATATTAGATATAAGTAAAATTGAAGCGGGAAGAATTGAGTTTGAAAAAATAGAATTCAGCTTGCCTGATTTATTAGAACAAGTTTGTAAAACACTGCAATTAAAGGCAGAAAAAAAAGGCATTGCATTGTCGTATTTACTGGATGCACAGGCTCCCCCTGTTATTATTGGCGACCCTACCCGTATGAGCCAAATATTAATTAATTTGGTAGGCAATGCCATTAAGTTTACCCATAAAGGTTTTGTAAAATTGCACGTAAATGCCATGCATAAAAATGAGCAAACGGTAAACCTAAGGTTTAGTATAATTGACTCTGGAGTTGGTATAGCCAAAGATAAACTGGAAACCATATTTGAAAGTTTTTCGCAAGAAAACATAAAAGTAACCCGCAAATACGGTGGCACCGGCTTAGGCTTAACCATAAGCAAAAGACTATGCGAACTGCAAGGAGGCAACATATCAGTTACCAGTGAGGTAGACCATGGCTCAATCTTTACGGTGCAAATTCCATTTGAATTTTCAGACCGTATTGAAATAAATAATAAACCAAAAAACAACTTAAAGGATTTAAAGGGTTTAAAAATACTGGTAGTAGAGGATAACCAAATCAACCAAATTTTAGCCAAACAACTATTAACCAAATGGCAAATAGAGGTAGACATGGCTGACAACGGATTGATTGCTTTGGAAAAACTAAAGCTTAAAAACTATGACTTAATACTCATGGATTTACAAATGCCCGAAATGGATGGTTACGAAACCACCATTGCCATTAGAAGTGGGCAAATAAATGGCATAGATAAAAACATTCCGATTATTGCGCTGACTGCCGATGCCTTTGCCGAAACAAAAAAGCAAGCCCTTTTAACAGGCATGAACGATTTTGTAACCAAACCTTTTAAGCAAGATGAACTGTTTCTAAAAATATCGAAACACGCTTTCAACCTGATCTAGCTAACAATTAAATATTGCACTCTTTTATAAAATAAATATATATTTGGGCAGTCTACAAAACACCTGAACAAAATTTATGGACCTAGTTTCTATACATCCTCTTTTAAAAAATCAAATCGAAACCGTTTTTGGTAAGAGTTTTCCATTAACTACTGACATGGGAAATTTTATCAATATAGTAAACCAAACTTATGTTGATTTAGAAGATGGTAAAGTGAATGAGATTTTACAAAAATATGCCCAGGATTTAGAGAAGAAAAACATAGAACTAAACCAGTTTGCTTATGTAGTTTCTCACGATTTAAAATCGCCATTACGGGGAATACACAATTTAACTTCGTGGATTGAAGAAGATTTGGAAGAAGTGGGTATGAACGAAGGCACGCAGAAAAACTTACAGTTATTGCGTAAAAGAGTATTGCGTATGGAGTCGTTAATTAATGGCATTTTACAATACAGCAGAGCCGGCAGAGTAAAAAATGAAAGCGAATTGGTTAATACCTATGAGTTGCTAAAAGAAATAACAGAAGGCATTGCAGAGAAAAAGATTGAATTGAATATAAGCAATGACATGCCTGCTTTTTTAACAGAACGCATTACGCTTGAACAAGTGTTTAGCAATTACGTAAGCAATGCAGCCAAATACAACGACAAGGACTTTATAAAACTGGATGTATCGTGTAAAGATACAGGTTCGTTTTATGAGTTTTGTGTAGCCGATAACGGACCGGGTATTGAACCCGAATTTTTCGAGAAAATTTTTCAAATGTTTATCACACTTCAACCTCGCGACCAATCAGAAAGTACCGGAGTAGGTTTAGCTATTGTAAAAAAAATAGTAGAAGAAAAAGGTGGTAAAGTGTGGTTAGAATCAAAAGTGGGCGAAGGCAGTAAATTTTACTTTACCTGGCCTAAATAATTTATACAGCTATTGCAAAAACAGGTACTCATTATATTATTACTAGTAACAATAAGCATTACCAACTATGCTCAACCTTGCATTGATAGTTTAAGGAGAAGCCCCTACTTTCCTTGTCCTGACCCTACGTTTAAACCAGTGTGTGGTTGCGATGGCATAACCTACCGCAATGTTTGTAATGCCGAGTACCAGAATGGTGTAAACTACTACCGCGATGGAAGTTGCTCGGGATTGGAGTTTGATATATACCCCAACTTTACACCCGATAATTTAAACTTTGCTTTTGTGCAGCCTCAAAATACAACTGCTTCTGCTAACCTGGCTATTGTTGATGCCTTTGGCGCCATGCTGTATTACAAAACAATATACCCGGAAAGTTTAACAGGCAGGGTTGATTTACTCATAACCGAAACACAAATGTTCAGGCCGGGTGTTTATATTATGTTTTTATACAATGGCAAAGGCGATTACCGCTTTAAGAAATTTGTAAAATATTAGTCGTATTCATTCCGTGTGTTTCATTAGCCACATAAATTATTAAATTTACCTTTTTATTTTTTACGCTTAACCGGCAACATATTGATGAAAAAACTACTTACGCTATTTATTTTATGCAGTACGTTTAACTTTTTGTTGGCACAAAATGCTTACAGAATGCAGTTACTCAGTACCTGGAATAATCCTAATTTAAATAAAGTTGACTCCATTAATATCTGGAACGATTTAATTGGCTACCACGATAGCACAACAGGCAAAGAATATATTATAGCAGGCAGCACAGATAGTATTTATTTTTTCGATATTACTATACCTACCCAATTAAAACTGGTTGATGTGGAATACGGTGGAGTTGCCAATGTAGTTAATCGCGATTACGAAATATACCAGCACTACGTTTACTGTGTAAGCGACCAAAACAGGGGATCGCTACAAGTTTTTGATTTAAAATATTTACCAGACTCAGCCCATAAAGTGTATGACGATAGTACTTTAGCCATTAACACCCATAGCATTTTTATTGAAGCCAAAAGCAAGCGTTTGTATATGTGTGCCAATAAATATCCCAACTGGAATAATGGCAATGGAAAGGAATCAGCCATGGATATTATTTCGCTCGAAAACCCGGAACAACCACAGTTTTTAGCCAAACTATTTGTACCTGTCAGAGCCAGTGGCGAAGCTGCTTTCAGATGGGTGCATGAGTCGCATGTAAGAAACGATACCGCTTATTTATCGTGCGGATACAGTGGTTTGTTTATTTACGATTTACGCGATCTAAATAACCAGCAAATAATTGGCAGCATAGTAAACTATCCTAAAAATGGCTATAACCACAGCTCTTGGTTAAGCAACAATGGCAAGTACCTGATGTTTACCGATGAGGTGCCAGCAGGTTTAGACATAAAAATATTTGACATCAGTATAATTCAGGCACCTCGCTTAGAAAGCATGTTTATTTCAAACATTGGCGCTACGCCACACAATGCTTATTGGGTTGGTAGTTTTGCTTACGTTTCGCATTACAGCGATGGGGTATATGTATGGAACATAGCTGATACAAAACAACCCCGGTTGGTAGCCTATTACGATACCTATTTACAAAACAAAACAGGCGAGTATGCACTACCCTACTCCGGCTGTTGGGGAGTTTGGCCCTACCTGCCAAGTGGCAATATTATAGCCAGCGACCGAACCAATGGCATATTTGTTTTAAAGCCAGATAGTGGCTTATTAAGTGTTTCCAATATAAGCTATGCAACCCATGCCAATATTTATCCAAACCCAAGTAATACCGAAATAAATATTGCTATTGAAACCAATTATAAAGACGATTTTGAAATTAAAATTTTCAATATAGAAGGTCAATTAATTGAAACCTTAGATGATCATTTTAAAAGCAATTTTTTATATACTAAAAACATAAGCCATTTAGCAAACGGTTTATACATTATTCAAATAAGTGGAAGCAATAGTTGTATCAGGCAAAAACTATTGAAACAATAAACTTATTCAACAGCATTTACCTTTCATGAAAAAAATATTCCTGCTTTCATTTTTATTGTATTGTATACAAACCATTTCGGCACAGCAAGCTATGAACATGCGCTTGTTAAGCCATTGGAACGACAAGTCATTGGTGCCTATTGATGGCGATCAGCTATGGAGCGATATTGGTGGTTATTACGATTCCATTAAACAAAAAGAATATGCTGTTATGTTGGGTAACGACAGTTTGTATTTTTTTGATATGACAAACCCTACCCAGTTAAAGTTAGTAGCTAAACTAGATGGGTACTCCACCAAATCAATAAACCGCGATGTAGAGTTTTACTCCCATTACGCTTACTTTTCAGCCCAACGCTCTGGCTCCTTAGGTGGCTTACAAATTGTAGACTTACAATACCTGCCCGATTCAATACATGAAATATACCGCAGCGATTCATTAACCGTACAGGCACACACTATATACATTGAAGCCAAAAGTAAACGCTTGTATATATGCGAAAACTCAACCAAAATGGGCTTTTCGGCTATGGATATTCTATCGCTTGAAAACCCAGAAAGGCCGGTAAAACTAGCCAGCTTACAAGTACCCATTAACGGACAAGGGCAACAGCTTTTTAGTAAGGTGCATGAAATGTATTGTAATAACGATACAGCTTACCTCTCATGTTACGAAGCAGGTTTATTCATTATAGATTTACACGATGTAAACAACCAGCAACTCATAGGTACAATTGCTAATTACCCGCAACGCGGCACTAACCACAGCAGTTGGCTTAACAGCACAGGTAAAACCATTATGTTTACCGATGAAAATTTAGGCTCTCCTATTAAGCTGTTTGACATTACCGATATAAGCAACCCCAAACAAATGGTTTATTTCAATTCGCATACCAATGCTTTACCGCACAATGCTTATTGGAAAGACAACATGGCTGTGGTATCGAGCTACGAAGATGGTGTATACGTATATGACTTACGCGATGAAAACAATCCGAAAATACATGCTTATTACGATACTTATCTTTTAAACCCTGAAGGTTCATTTAGTGGTTTTCATGGCTGTTGGGGCGTTTGGCCATTTTTACCAAGTGGCAATATTATAGCCAGCGATATAAGCGAAGGTTTGTTTGTACTTAAAATTAATTATGGTGTAGGTGTGGTAAATAATGAAATAAAAACAGCTGAAAAAATTACGCTTTATCCTAACCCTGCCAAAAACAATATCACTATTAATTTGCCCGAAAACAGCAGTACTTACCATGTACAAATAAGCAATAGCATTGGGCAAACGATTAAACAGGTTGATGTAAATGATAGCAACAAGCAAATAGATGTAAGCAGTTTACCAAGTGGTGTATATTTAGTAAACATACATACTGAAAATACCAATCAACAAATTAAGTTTGTAAGAGAATAGCAAAGCCCGTTTCCTTTACTTCTTCTTTTTTTTCTTTACTTCCTTTTTCGCTTCAAACTGCGCTGCTTGCTTTAATAAGTCTTTCCAGTTTTTGCTTCCATCCTCTGAAAAATCAATGGTTTGTTCGTAAGCCAGTTTATCAATTTCCAATATATTAATCGGTTGACCTAAATAGGTTTCAATGTTTTTCAATACTTCCTTTTCTTCCGTACTACAAAACGAAACCGCTTTACCCGATTTAACACCCCTACCCGTTCTACCTACCCTGTGTACATAGTTTTCAGGAACATCAGGCAAATCGTAATTAATTACATAATCTACATTCTCAATATCAATACCCCTTGCACTTACATCAGTAGCAATAAGCATTTTTACTTTGCCTGTTTTAAAATCTTCCATCACCGCAAGTCTGTCCACTTGTTCTTTGCCTCCGTGCATGGTTAAGCTTTCAATGCCTACCCTTTCCATGGCACTGAATAAACGTTCTGCACGCACTTTGGTTCTTACAAACACCAACATTTTACTATTGGGTGCTTCTTTAACAATACGCTCTAAAAAAAATCGCTTATCGTCCATTTCCACAAAAGCCAATGAATGTGTAACGTTTTTCGACACGGGGTTTTTAGGCGATATTTGAATACGTATAGGATTAGTCACTACCGAATAAGCCAGCTCCTTTATTTTCTTGTTAATGGTAGCCGAAAAAAACATGGTTTGGTGCGTGCGTGGTATTTTCCGGTTAATGTCTTCAATGTCTTTTATAAAACCTTTATCCAACATTTTATCAGCCTCGTCCAACACCAGCATTTGCACACGGCTTAAATCTACATAACCCTGGTTTTGTAAATCGAACATACGGCCGGGAGTGGCTATAACAATATGTGCGCCCACCGTTAAATCAAATATCTGGTTATCGTGGTCAATGCCACCCATTAAGCAAACCACTTTTACCTGTGTGTATTTGGCTATGCTTTTAAAAACCTCCGTTATTTGAATGGCCAACTCCCTGGTAGGAACCAATATTAAACATTTAGTAAAAGCACCTGTATGAATATTTTTTTGTAATAAATGAATAATAGGAATAGCAAAAGCCGCTGTTTTACCCGTTCCTGTTTGGGCTATAGCCAATACATCCTCCCCTTTTAAAATGGGGCCTATGGCCTTAAACTGAATATCAGTTGGTCTTTTAAAACCCATTTCAGCTATACTCTTTTTTACCTCTTCAGCTATATTGTACTCTTCAAATCTCATTTATAAAACACCTTTAAAAGCGCCCCGCAAAAGTGCATTTTTATTTTTAATAGTTGAATATTTAAAAAAGTGCATTAAAGGTTGATTGTGTATTGGGGCAGATATTTATTTTTGGTTGAAATAAAAATCCTATGAAAGAACCTCCTAAAATCACCTATTTGCTGGGTGCTGGTGCCAGTTATAATGCTTTACCTATTGTTAATGAATTAGCCTCTGTAGCAGATGAAATAATTAAGCATCTTATTCATTATAAAACATCATATCCTAACAATATCAAAAATTATTCAGATTTTTCTAAAACTATTTCTTTAATTAAAGAAGTAGCAAAGCATCACTCCATTGACACACTGGCTAGGAAAATATGGATTAAAAATAAAGGTTCAGCAGATAACGATGAATACATACGAATAATCAATTTAATAACGGCTATTCTATACTTTAAACAAATCGAAAAAAATATTTTAGGATATGATAATATATCTATAAAAAGAAAATCACCGATTGAATTAGTTATCGATCCGAGGTATGAAGCTTTTTTTGCTGCTATTCTAAAAGATGACTGTTCTATACCTCATAATTTCAGTTTTATTTCATGGAATTATGATTTTCAAATAGAAAAAGCTTTACATTTTTACAGTGATAAAAGAATAAGCGAAACCGCAGAAGAATATAAGATTATCTACGATAAATCTAGACCACCAAATAAAACGACCCAAATAATCAAGATAAATGGCACAAGTCTATTCGAATCCAACAATAATGTATTCGATAGCACTATTTGTAATCATGAGATCTATAGTATTTTAATTGATGCTTTATCTGACAATATGGAAAGACTTAAAAACACCTCTTCATTAATCAAATTTGCGTGGGAAAATGAGCCTGAAATAAAGAACCATCACGCAATAGCCAGTGAAAAAATTAAGGATAGTGATTTTGTTGTAGTAATAGGTTATTCTTTTCCCATATTTAACAGAGCGGTAGATATTGAATTGTTTAAGTATTTTGAAAAAGGTAAAATAATAATACAAGCTCCCGAAAGTGATGTACATCAATATATACAACAATTAGAAAGTATAAAATCTAACTTAAGTGAGAAAGCTATCCCAATTACGAATTTGAATCAATTTTATATCCCTAATGAGTATTGGACTGAACCAAAAACAAAAGGGAATAGGGCGAAAGTTTTTTAAATAAAAAGTAAATAAAAAAATCATTTAAATAAGTAAGTAATATTTATTTTGTTGGCAGAAAAACAATTATCTAACTATCCACACAAATTCGTCAATTATTTATGGAATAAAAAAAGTTAATTCGCAGCACAAAATTTGGTACGTTTTTTATAGTCAATGCTATAAAAAAGTCCCGTATTCCCTAATGACCAAAATAGTTAAAACCTATATAAGCCTGCTACTATTATTTGCCTGTAACCAACTACAGGCGCAAGTTGACACCAATGTTTTTGTTAGTAAAATACGCACTTTTACCATTAACGAAAAGCAAATAGACAGGCACCAGGATTGGAAAGCACTAGATACGAGCATTACTAAAAACGAAATTTTTCATCCCATGTATGCCAAATATGGCATTTTTCAAGATCAGGGCGTAATAGGTTCTGCTGCGCAATCACTGTTTTTTAATTACGACAGGAAACTGGATTTCCGTTTTGCACAAAACCCTTGGGAGGCTTATTTTTTAAAACCTGAGGATCGCGTTTTTTACAACTCTAAATCGCCCATTACAGATATAACTTATACGCAAGGCCGCAATCAAATGATTTATTTGAAAGCTAAATTAGCCATTAACATTACACCCCGCTGGAGCATTGGAGCCGATTATTTCAGATTAACCTCATTGGGTAACTATGTTCGTCAAACCAATGGCTCCTACCATACACAAGTGTTTTCTTATTACCAGTCGGCCAGTGGAAAATACGCAGTACATGGCAGCTTAACATGGAACTTAGGGTACAATCAGGAAAATGGCGGTTTAAAAAGCGACTCCGCTTTCCAAGCCTTAAGTGGTGACAACAAAACAGGCGACCCGAAATTAACCGGTAGCGAAAATGGGTTTAGAAACCGTAGCTTTTATTTAAAGCAATATTTCTATTACGGTAAAACAAACCAAATCATACAAAAAGACGATACCATTAACCAGTTTATCAGCTACGGGCATTTTAGCCATACCCTTAAAGCCAATGAAGAAATATATTACCTGCGTGTAAATGGCGACTCAGATTTAAGCGTTTACCCCAACCGCTATTTCAGTACTACTGCCAATACTTTCGATTCTATTGCATCGCAAACCATCAGTAATAGACTGGCTTATACTTTATACAATACCGATAGAAAAAACGAAATGAGGTATGTGGAGTTGGCAGCTACCCATCAGTTTATTAATAACTCGCTGGTTAACGTGAATAAAGATTATAACAATGTTATTTTAGAGGGAACGCTTGAACGCGAAATATATACCAATTACGGCTTGTGGTTTAAAGCACATGGAGCTTATGCGCCCTTGGGTTATAACCAAAACGATTTAAAACTGAGTGGCGATATTGGTTACAAAACCCCTTGGGCATCTATTTATGGCGGTTTGTTTAACCATTTATATACCCCCGATTTTACTTTTAAATACTACAGCACCAACCAGTTTATCTGGAACAACGAAACCTTTAATAAAATAAACATAAGCAACTGGCATGTGGGTTTACAAACACGCCTTTTCAGAAATAACTTTAGGTTTACTTACAACCAAAACATACTGGCCAACTGGGTTTATTTTGATACTGATGCCACACCCACCCAATCAAACAAAGTAACCTTGGTACAAACCTTTGAGTTGCAAAAAACATTTCAAATCTGGAAGTTCTTTTTTGACAACAAGCTAATCTACCAAAAATCGAGCGAAGACTTTATCCGTTTACCTGAGTTTGGCGCCATTTTACGTTACTATGTACAACAAGCTTTGTTTAAAAAAGCCATGAATTTACAAGTAGGTTTCGATGTGTTTTACAATTCGGCTTTTTATGCGCAGGCATACAACCCTGCTACCAGAGGATTTTATTTACAAAACACCCGCGAAATAGGTAACTATCCCTTAATTAATGTTTTTGCCTGTGGCGAAATAAGACATGCTGTATTATTTGCCGTTTACGAACACCTGAATCAGGATTGGTTTAAAAGTACCGGTTATTATGCAAGTCCAAGTAATCCATTAGCCCTTTCATCGTTCAGAATCGGGGTACGTTGGAGAATGTATAATTAAGCATTCAAATAGCGTTTTACCAGTCATCCCCTAATTTATCATTTTAAAATAATAAGTTGCATTTATATGCCAAGCATGTTTAATTGCATGCATGATTAAGAAAATCGCGTTTGCCTTTATACTTTTAGTATTTATTACTGCCAATTCTTTTGCCAACGATTCAACCAAAATAGTTCTAAAAACACAAGCGCCCGAAGCTTACCACGGCATGTTGTTTCAGTTGGTTGGTCAGGTTATATCAAACGGACATTACCGCAAGGTTAAAATTGACGATTCTTTATCGAAAGAGTTATTAACTAATTATTGCAAACACTTAGATCCACTACACTTGTATTTTTTACAAAGCGATATTGATGGATTTAAACCCTTCGAAAACCAATTGGATGATGACCTGTTGAAAGGCGATGCACAAGCCGGTTTCGCTATTTATAACAAATACCAAACTCGTTTAGAAGAGCGTATTAACTACACCTTTGATATACTAAACACCGAGTTAGACTTTACCAGCAAAGATTCATTTCAATACAAACGCGAAGATGCCGGTTTTGCAAAAAGTGTTGGCGAATTAGATAAACTATGGCGCAATAAAATTCAGTTTGAAGTACTAGCTATGAAAACAGATGGTAAAGATTATAAAACCTGCGTTGACATAGTAAGAAAACGTTATAAAAACTTATACAAACAATTAAGCAAAACAAAAAGTACCGATGTATTTAGTTTTTATGCCAATGCATTAACCGAAATAGCCGACCCACATACCAACTATATGGCTCCCCGTCAGGCCGATGATTTTAATACCTCCATGAGTTTAAGTTTAGAAGGTATTGGTGCTACTTTACAAACCGACAATGAATACACTAAAATAGCCGCCTTAGTAAAAGGTGGCCCTGCGGAAAAAAGTAAAAAGTTAGCCAACAACGATAAAATTGTAGCCGTAGGACAAGGTAAAAATGGCGAAATGGTAAGTGTATTAGATTGGCGAATAGATGATGTAGTGGGATTAATAAGAGGTAAAAAAGGAACCACTGTGCGTTTAGAAATTTTACCAAATGATGCAACTAACACTAAAACCAAAATAGTAGAAATAGTACGCGATAAAATTGTGTTGGAAGACCAAGCATCGAAAAGCAGCATTAAACAAGTTACACGTAATGGAAAAACTTATAAAATTGGCGTAATAGACATACCCACATTTTACCTTGACTTTGCCAGGGCACAAGCAGGTGAAAAAGATTATAAAAGCACCACTCGCGATGTAAGACGTATTATCAATGAATTGAAAGATGCCAAAGTAGATGGTATTGTTATTGACTTACGTAACAATGGTGGAGGCTCGTTACAGGAAGCTATTGAGTTAACAGGATTATTTATAAAAAACGGCCCGGTTGTACAGGTAAAAGATGCTTACGGAGTGGTTAAACCCGAACGTGATAACAATGAAGAAATACTTTGGAGTGGACCATTGCAAGTTATAGTAAACAGGTTTAGTGCCAGTGCCAGCGAAATATTTGCTGCTGCTATGCAGGACTATGGAAGAGCATTAATAGTTGGCGAACAGACCTATGGCAAAGGCACCGTTCAAAACATTATAGACCTGAACCAATTCCTGCAAATGGATAACAAAAAAATGGGACAGGTAAAAATTACTTTAGCCAAATTTTACAGAATAAGCGGTGGCAGCACACAACACAAAGGCGTTGTTCCTGATATAGAATTCCCTAGTGCTTTTGCCGGAGCTGAGTATGGCGAAGATGCCAGCCCGTATGCATTGCCTTACGACATGATAGAAGCACAGCCTTATGAGTACAATGGCAGCATACAAAACGAACTGGATAAAATAAAACTGGCACATGCTGACAGAATGAAACACAATGCCGAATACAATTATTTACTGGATGATATTAAAGAAATAAACAAAGCCCAGAATAAACAATATGTTACCATTAACGAAGAGCAATACAAAGCTGAGCTAAAGGAAACAGAAACAAAAAACAAAGAGCGTAAAGCAGCCCGCGAAAAAGCAAAAAGCGAAAAAGGTAAAAATGCAGAGAACGCTGATTTAATTTTAGACGAATCGAAAGAGCTAATGGCTGATATGTTGCAAGGCAAATAGCCGCATGATAAAGATTATAAAACAGGCTCCTTGTCTCAAAACAAGGGGCCTGTTTTTTTAAACATAAACCTTTCTTGTTCATACATTAAAATAAGGCCTTCAAAATTGAATTAGCAGGGTTGAATACAAAACACCATAAGCTGCTTAACTGAAATATTATGATTTAAAATAAAGCAATCTATATTTGCCTACTTTTTATAATCATTATGAAAAAAATTGCATGCTCATTTGCCTTTCTGGCAATAAGTTTTTTAGCCTTAGCACAAACAAATTATAACATTAACTATACCAACAGTGGTGGTAATCCGGGCGTTATCAATACCGATAACGATGATGTAGTTGCAGGCTGGACACAAATTATAGCACCATCTATTAATATCAATCAATGGTCTTTACCCGTACCAATTCCTTTTGCATTTAATTTTTACGGGTATCCTGTTACCGAATTTAAAGCCAGTGTAAACGGCTTACTTACATTCAATACAGCCACAACAACATTACCAAACTACAATGACAACCTGCCTTCAGTAGATGTACCGGATTCAACCGTGGCTTGTTATTGGGATGCATTTACCGCTGCTCCTCCTACCAACTCTAACGATGTAGTAGTTTGGAAAGTTTGGGGAACCGCTCCTAACAGGCAACTATGGATTAAATGGGTATCGATGGAAATTGGCGCACCTGCCATTGGTGATATAACCTTTGCTTGCGTATTGGAAGAAGGCAGTGATAAAATATATTTGGTTGAAGGAACCTTTAACCCACTATCGCCTATTTCAACACCAACAACATCGGTTACAACAGGCATACAATTAAACAATAGTACCGCTAAACAATTTGACACCAAATACAGATTGCGTAATGTAAATACCAGCTCATTAACTGATAACAACTTTATAGAGTTTAGCCCCTACACTATTGCTAATATGTCGGTAAACAGTGTTAGTTGCGCACAACCTGTTACTGATAAAATTGCAAAAAACACAAACAACAATGCTATCCTTAACATTAACGTGAATACAGGCGGAGAGTTAAATCCATTAACTTTAACACAACTGGCTTTTAATACAAGCGGTACTACCAATACCGGTGATCTAAGTAATGCCCAAGTATTTTATACCGGTGCCGATAGTAACTTTAACACTTCACAAACAATAGGTACATTAGTAAGCAATCCCAACGGAACTTTTACCATCAATGGTTCGCAAGTATTAACTGTTGGCGATAATTACTTTTGGTTGTCATACGGTGTTAACAATACCGCCACTGCTTCCAATGTTATTGATGCAGAGTGCATGCAAGTAGTGGTAAACAGCAATATTGTTACAACAACAAATTCAGCACCCGTAGGCAGCAGAACAATCGGTAATGGATTATCTGGAAATATTACAGTGGGTACCGGTGCTGATTACAACTTACTAAGTGAGGCTTTTCAGGCCATAAACACCGAGGGTTTAAATGGTAATTTAAATATAAGTATTGTTACAAACATAGTAGATACTGGCTCAGCCATATTGAATGTTAAAAACAATAATTACAGTATTGCCATTCTATCACCTGACAATATTCTAAAAACAATAGAAGCCACCAAAGCAAATTATTATATTGATCTAGTTGGTACACAAAAATTAGTTATCGATGGTAAAGACCCCGTTAGCGGAACAGGTAAGTTTTTACGTTTTATCAATAAATCAGCATCAGGCTCCACATTTAAATTCAGCAACGGAGCCAATTTTGATACGATAAGAAACTGCATTATTGAAGGCGCTTTAACACTACAAACCATGGGTGTAATTCATATAGCCGGTACTAACAATAGCATGAGCAATGCAAACATTAGCATTGAAAATAACGATATCAGAAACAGAAGCGATTCAATGGGTATTCCCACTATTTTAATTTATTCGCAAGGCAGTGTAAACGCACCTAACCACACTATCCATATTGATAACAACAACCTGTTTAACTTTAATCGTTCAGGTGTATATGTTTCGCCAACAGGCAACGGAGGTAACTGGACTATTAGCAACAATAGCTTTTACTACAATACATCAGCACAGCTATTAACAACCGATTTAGTTTGTATTATGATGATACCGGGTGTACTATCCAATAACAACCATATCAATAACAACTATTTTGGTGGCAATGCACCACTTTGTGGAGGTTTTGCCTGGACCGAAAACAATGCACGTAGCTTTGTAGCCATGAACATTAACAGTGGAGTAGACATTGGTACCTCTGTACAAGGTAACACCATACAAAACTTAAATATTATATCATCAGGTACCAATTTAGCTTTTATTGGTATCAGGGTAGAATCTGGACGTGTAGAGGCAGGAAACATAACAGGTAATATAGTTGGCCACCCAAGTATAGCCGGAAGTATTACTACTAATATTCCGCTTAATTATTGTATATACGGAACATTGCAAGGTGTTGGAGAACTTATTATTTCAAACAATACAGTAGCTAATATTACTGCTTCCAATACAACAAGTGGTTCAAGCTTAAGAGGTATTGCCATACAAGGCGGTGCAGTATCACCTTATATTTATAACAACAATATTTATAATTTGCATACCAATTCAGCTACTAGCGGCCCAACCACTGGCTCTTTACATGGCATAGGATTACTTTCAGGCACCAATATAGGCACTGTATATATTGGCAAAAACAAGGTGAGTAATTTAAATAACAATTCAGTGGGTGCAGTTATTCCAACAGGTATTGTTATTGATCATTTATCGCAAAACGGAATTATTGAAAACAACACCATAAACAATATAGTTTGTGGCAGTACCAATACAGGAGCAGCCATACACGGTATTTATTTAACAGGACCTAAAAACTGGATTGTACGTAACAATACCATAGCGCTTTCAAATGGTATCAATACCAACCCAATTACAATCAGAGGAATTTCCGATTTTGCATCGGGTAATACCATAAGCTATTTCAACAATACCATTTATGTGGGTGGAACTGCTTCTTCAGGTGCATTGAATTCATTTGCCTTTGAAAGAAGAAATGCCAATAGCATTCCAGTATTACGAAACAATATTTTATACAATGACCGTACAGGTGGAACAGGTGTACATTCGGCTATAGCCAATGTAGTAGCTGCACCAAGCAGTAACTGGACAGCAAACACCTCTTCTTATAATTTATTGGTAGCAGCCAGCCCATCAAGTATTGGAGCCTGGAGCAGCGCTTTTACACCTCAGTCATTATCGCAATGGATTAGTTCATCAGGCAGCGATGTAAACAGTTGGGCAGATACAACGGCTAACGTTCCCGCCAATACATTTTTTAAAGATTTAGCCAATGGCGATTTAACCATTGATTCATCAACCGCTTTATGCTGGTATGCAAAAGGAAAAGGAATTGCCATAGCAAGCAACAATAATGATATTCAAGGCCAATCGCGCAGTACAACCATTGCTGCCGGAGCAGTTGATATAGGAGCTGATGAATTTTCAACAGTAACCTTACCTCCTTTTGCCATTGAATCAGCAACACCTACCAATAGCAGTACAACTGATTATTCTTTTGCAGGACGTACTGTTGCCAGTTTTACTTGGGGAGCAGCCGGCACTGTTCCTTCTATTGTAAATATCAGGTATTATAGCGGAGTAGCAGCCCCTAACTTAATTCCGGCTACTGCCCATTACAATGCTCATTACCGTATTGGCCAAATAGCAGGAAGTGGATATGACTATACTGTAAAGCTCTTATTTGATTCAGCTGTTTATGGAAATACCAGCAGTTCAAATACTGCAAGACTAGCCTATTATCAATCGCCTAATTGGAACTTACTAAATAGCAGTATAGCAACAATCAGCACCAATATGTTATCAAGCAATATCACTTTAACCGACAATACACTACCTGCTTATTTTACAGGTACTGACAACATCAATGCACTACCTGTTAAACTGGTTCAGTTTACAGCTAAACCTGACAACAACGATGTTTTACTAAACTGGCAAAGTGCAATGGAATTAAATGCTAACCAATACCAAATAGAAGTAAGTACCAATGGAATTAACTTTAATACTATTGGTTCTGTAAAAGCAAGCGGTAATACCAACAGTACCAATAATTACTCATTTACACACCAACAAGCATTTGCAGCCGTACAAGAAAACACTTTATACTATCGTTTAAAAATAATAGATAATGATACTCGCTTTACCTATTCAAAAACAGCTATTGTTCGTAAGGAAAATAAACAAAATACACTTATCAATATTTATCCTAATCCTGTTAGTGAATCGACTGCTATTACTATTGTAACCAACACAGAGCAATTAGTAACCGTATCCATTTTTGACTTAAAAGGCAATCAACTAATCAACAAAACCTTGCCAGTTCAAAATGGTGAAAACAGCATCCATATGGATGAAATGAATGCTTTAGGCAAAGGCATTTATTTTGTACATGTAAATACAGCCATAGAAAAAGTGGTAGTTAAATTAGTGAAATAAGCTTCTTTAAAAATAATCAAAACAAAAGCCCAAGAATAAATTAACTCTTGGGCTTTTTATTTTATAAGCCAATAGTTAAAGTAAGCAACATTTAGCAAGAACCTAGATGCTAAATATTCTATTTTATCAGCAACAACCATTTACACAAAATACTCTTTTTCCATGGCTTAAAAGACTAATAGTAAATGCCTTTACGGTACTCTATCAACAAGTAAACTAATCAACTAACTAACGGCCATAAACAAAAAAGCCGTTGCACTAAGTGCAACGGCTTTTTTTATTGAATTAAATTACTAATTATTTAATAACTAATTTTTGAGCTTGGCTTACACCATCAACAGTCATTGAATAGAAATAAACACCAGCGTTTAAGTTGCTTACGTCAACTTTAACTTCGTTGCTACCAGCAGCAAATTTATCGTTTGCTACATTGATAACTTCCTGACCTAATAAGTTAAGGATGCTGATTTTTACATTTTTGCTTGATTTTAAGTTAAATGCAATAGTAACATCGTTGCTAGTAGGGTTAGGGAAAGCTTGGCCTAATGAGAATGAATTAGCTACTTCTTTAACTGCAATGTTTGAAGATGATAATTTAGCACCAGCATCTAAGTATTGATCGTTAGTGAAACCGATACCTGGGTACCATCCTGTCCAACCGTTTTTCATAGCATAAGAAAAATCTTGAGGAACGAATAATGAGCTGTTAAAGAATGTGCTTGTGATTGGAGTAGTGCCTTCGTTTGCACCCATACGGTAGCAGAAATAGTTAACCCATTTTGTGTTTGCAGGAACAACTGTTGAATCTCTTCTGTCTTCAAAAACATAAGTATCATCGTAAGTTGTACCATTTTTAAATTGTACTGCATAAGCAATTAAGTTATCAGCATTTGAACCACCATTAGCACTTACTGTCATACCTGCAGGAGCTGCTAAACCTAACTCGGCTGAGCGCCATCCTGTAGATGTAGGAGCACCTGTAGCTAAATCAGCACCTAATAAAACGGTATCAATGTCGAAGTAGTTGTTAGGACGTCTTTTTGCGAAATCGTAACCGATATAACCAAATCTAGAAGTTGCACCTTGAATAGATTGATTTCTTGATATTTGGTTACCTTTAAAGTAGTAAACAAATAAAGTATCAACAACCGGAACCGGGTTTCCTAATCCATCATTGATAGAGTCAACTCTTCTGATATATGAGTATCTGAACGAAATTGAATCAACTGTGTAATTAGTGAATTTTGACATTTTGATAGTTGGATCAGCACCTAAGTCAATTGCATTGTCTTTAGGGTCAATGATTTGAGCCATAGCTTGGAAAGTTCTTCCTTGGCTTGCAACACCTTGATCATCAATAAATTTAGCTAATGAATCATTCATCATAAAACCAATATAGGTTTTGAAATCAGCAGTTCCTAAAATATCTAAAGGGTTGTACCACTCTGATCTAGCATCTTTTGAAAGTGTTTTAGATTTGTGAGCGTTTGCTTTGTTTACATCCAAAACACCCTTGTTTTTAATGTTCATATCCTGTTGCGAAAATGAAACTAAGGCCATTCCTAGGCCAATCGTTGAAAGTATTAACTTTTTCATAATATATATAGTTTTTGTTTTGTTAATATTAAGGGCAGCAAAATAGCTATTATTTGCCATTTTCAAAATAACAGACCATTTTTTAACTAAATAGGTTGCTTATTTTTTGTCATTAAATCGTCATTTGAAATTAGAGTGCAACCTCTACCCAATCGCCATTTTCCTTGATTAATTCAATTAATTCATTCACAGCATTGTCGCTTGCAATGTTTCTTTTTACCACTTCTTTGCCCTTATAAAGGGTTATTTTATCAACTCCGCTGCCTACATAACCGTAGTCTGCATCGGCCATTTCGCCAGGGCCGTTTACTATACAGCCCATAATGGCAATCTTTACGCCTTTTAAATGATCAGTTCTTTTCCTAATCATTGCAGTGGTTTCCTGCAAATCGAAAAGAGTTCTGCCACAACTTGGGCAACTAATATATTCTGTTTTTGAAATGCGGGTTCTTGCAGCTTGTAATATGCCAAAAGCTATTTGGTTTATTCTTTCTGCTTTTATTGCCGGTGCTGTAACCATTAACCCATCACCAAAACCATCTATTAACAAAGCCCCGAAATCGGTTGAGCAATGTAACATAAATTGTTCTTCATCTATTTCCGTGTGGTATTCGTGAGCTATTATAACTGCATTTTTTACGTTCCGGTTATTCAAGCTAAAAAATACAGAACGCATAATCGTCATCGGGTTTAAAGCGCCTGACTCCAATATAAACACTACTTTTTGTATTTGGTTTGCCCGTGCAATAATGCTTTCGGTTATCTCTTCGTCTTTTAAATAAACAAAGTTTAAGGTGTTTGAATGTGCTACGGTATGTTTACCTGCAAAAACATCATGGTAAGTAAACAAAGGAAAAGCATTGCTTTTATCGCTTATTATATTCCATACGTTGGCATTATAAATGGCTTTCAAGCCCATTGGCAACATAAACGAACATTTATTATCGCCTAAATAAACAAAATCGGCTCCCATATCATTCATGTGCCACTTGTCTAAATGCGCATCATAAATATGCCCGATAGTTGTTAAATCAGTTGCTTGTAAATTATTGTTTAAACTAAAATTAGCAATTACCCTCGGAACCTGATGTGCGCCTATATTATAAACCTCATCCGTTTCTCTTCTTTTATAATCAAATGCACTCCAGTTATTTTTTTCCGCATCGTTTAAATCAATTTGCGCATACTCGTTTTGTTTTATATTGGTATAGCGTTCAATTAATTTTTTAGCTACAGGTACTTCAAATTCCGGATCTTCAGTTAACGAAACCCTGATGGTATCGCCAATACCATCTTCTAATAAAGCACCTATACCTAAAGCTGACTTAATACGACCATCATCACCATCGCCTGCTTCGGTTACACCTAAATGCAAGGGATAATGCATATTGTTAGCATCCATTGTTTTTACCAATAAACGATAAGCCTGCACCATTACCTGCGGGTTACTTGATTTCATGGAAAGGGTAATATTATGAAACTGCTCCTCTTCTGCTATGCGTAAAAACTCCATGGCACTTTCAACCATTCCATGGGCAGTATCGCCATAACGACTCATAATTCTATCGCTTAACGAGCCATGATTGGTACCAATACGCAAAGCTGTTCCGTACTCTTTGCAAATTTTTATTAATGGTACAAATTTTTCTCTGATACGGTCTATCTCTTCCTGGTATTCGGCATCGGTATACTCTATAATATCAAATTTTTTCTTATCGGCATAGTTACCGGGATTAACACGTACTTTTTCTACTATGCGTGCGGCTAGTTCTGCCGCATTGGGTGTAAAATGTATATCAGCAACAAGTGGAACCTGAACACCTTTGGCTTGTAACACTTTTTTTATCTCGGCTAAATTTTGAGCCTCTTTTATACTCGGTGCTGTTAAACGAACCAACTGGCAACCCGTATCAACCATTCTTATAATTTGCTCAACTGACTTTTGGGTATCCATGGTATCGGTAGTGGTCATACTTTGTGGTACGATTGGAAAATCGCTGCCAATGTATAAATCACCAATTTTTACGGTACTCGTTTTTCTGCGTTGATAAGTCATTTTATTTTATTGAATGGTATATGATAAAATTATGGAATCATTATTTCTCCATCGTATACAAATGTAGCAGGACCATTTAAATGCACATTTGTAAATACGTTATTACTGAACAAATAATTTACAGAAAGGTTTCCTCCTTTGGTTTCTATTTGAATAGTTGGTTCATTATTGCCTGATTGTTTGTGAAAAGCTATGGCAGCAGCTGTTACACCTGTACCACAGCTAAAAGTTTCATCTTCAACCCCGCGTTCGTAGGTTCTTACCTTTAAAATATTGTTATGTACTGAAACAAAATTTACATTAATTCCCTTGTCAGCAAACTCTTCATTGTATCTTATTTTTTTTGCTTCAGTAACCAAGTCAATGCTATCTACATCTACATCAAAAAATTGTACATAATGAGGCGAGCCTGTATTTAAAACAAATACATTGTTTGTTCTCTCCTGCACTTCTGCTACATCCATCATTTGTAAGTTAACCCAATTGTTTTTAAACGATACAGTATGTTCACCATCTACCGCATAAAAGGTTGCTATATCACCTACTATTTTTAAGTCTTTGGCAAACTGGGCAATACACCTTCCTCCATTTCCACACATAGAACTTTCCCTGCCATCGCTATTAAAATATTGCATATAGAAATCGGCACCTGCATGGTTTTGTAATAAAATCATGCCGTCAGCTCCTACTCCAAATCGCCTGTCGCAAAGGCTTTCTATTAGTTTTTGATTGGTAGCATCAAAGGTTTTGTTTCTATCATCAACCATGATAAAATCGTTTCCTGTGCCCTGGTATTTATAAAATTTAATTTTCAAAACGATGCAATTGATTATCGGCCTGTAAAGCTGTTTCGCCCCAATCGGAATGCAAAACATACAGGTTATTTTGTTTTAAAATAAAAGCTTTAAATGGTTTATCTATTCCATAAATAACTAGTTTTTTTCCATTGAAATAGTAGCCTTTAAAACCAACTATTGAATACCAAAACTCCACAAATAACGGTTTAGTATTTAACTCATTTTTATTTAATGACTGTAAGGTTAACCGGGTAATGGTACTATCAGCTAATGTACTATCTGTGCTCTGTAAAATAAGGCGAAACTTATCTTTGAATTTTTCCAGCTCAAACACGTACATTAAACTATCTATTAATAAGTAATCTTTAGCCACCATTATATTACCATTGTTGCCGGCTATTTCACTAAACTGCTCTTCAATAACAGCTTCAATTTTACTTGAATCAATCATGTCATTTTCTGCCGTATCGGCTAAGCTGTCATCCGGTATAAATGTTTCATTACTGCCCGAAACGGTAGTTATCTGACTATTTGTTTTTTCTTTATTTTTATCTTTTGGAATAAAGAAATTAAAAGGATATACAATGGCTCCTTTTATTCTGTCAACCAATACTTGTTTGTAAGTTTGTGTGGCTTGTTGCTCTTCGTAGTATTTTCTGTTTGCATAAAAATCGGCTAACAATACGATACCTAAAATAGACAATGAAACTAAAATCCATGAATAAGACTTTTGTGGTTTATCGGGTATTATTTCTTCGTTATAATACTCTTCTAATTCTTGTTTAACTATTTCATCGTGGTTAAATGCGTACGTATCGAAATGAGATTTAAAATCAGCATCTTCCCGCAACTTATTCTCAAATGCCCTTTTCTCATCACCCAACATTTCGTTGCGTAAATACTTTTCAAAGTAATAAGTATGTTTGTCGTGTGGCACTTGCATGGAACCGCAAATTTCAACTAAGTTTTGATTGCTGCAAGTTTTTTTTATTTACCGCTTATCACCAAATTACCAATTTTATAAAATTTTAAGAAAAACGGCAGAACAAATTTCTTTTTGTTCACGTTGAGTTATAAAATTGGAATAACATTTGACATTAGACAGAGGTTAGTAAACAATTAATTTAAACTAAAAAGAATGAAAAAATACGTATTAATTTTTGCGGTTGCATGCCTGGGAGGCTTGGCCGCAGTTGGCTTAAGCAAATTATTTAATAACAAAGAAAATGCATCTGAGTTTTCACAGAACCATTTAGCACGCTATGCAAGTTTGACAGATGGCGGCCAGCGACCTGATTTTGTGGCAGTGGCAGAATTAGTTACTCCTACTGTAGTTCATATTTTAACCGTGGTTGATAAACCCGTAGCCAATAACGAAATGCAGGAAGTGAATCCTTTTGATTTTTTTGGCGGGCGTGGATTTAATATGCCACAGCCGGGACCAAGAGCCGGAAGTGGAAGCGGTGTTATTATTTCGCAGGATGGACTGATAGTAACCAATAACCATGTTATTGACGGGGCTACAAAAATTAAAGTAATATTAAATGATAAACGCGAATACGATGCAGAGTTAATAGGCAAAGACAATAATACTGATTTAGCGGTATTGCGTATTTCTGAATCGAATTTACCATTTGCTTTAATTGGCAATAGCGATGAAGTAAAAGTGGGCCAGTGGGTATTAGCCGTTGGTAACCCTTTTAATTTAACATCGACCGTTACAGCGGGTATTGTAAGTGCCAAAGGCAGAAACTTAAATATTAACCGTGGCAATGGACAGCAGTATCCTATTGAATCATTTATTCAAACTGATGCAGCTGTAAACCCGGGTAATAGCGGTGGTGCTTTGGTAAGTCAGGATGGAAAGCTAATTGGTATTAATACAGCTATTGCCAGCGAAACAGGCCAATACGCAGGTTATGCATTTGCTATTCCGAGCAACTTAATGCAAAAAGTAATTAACGACTTAATGAAATACGGAACTGTTCAAAGAGGTGTTTTAGGTGTTGAAATTACTGATATAAACGGAGAGTTGGCTGACAAATTAGGCTTGAAACAGGTAAAAGGTGTTTACGTTAGAAATGTAAAAGAAAACAGCGCTGCTGAAGAAGCCGGTTTAAAATCGGATGACGTAATTACTTTTATTGACGGTATCCAAGCTAATACAACACCTGAATTGCAGGAAATTATTGGCAAAAAAAATCCGGGCGATATTGTTAAGGTAACAGTAATAAGAGACGGCAAGGAAAAAATATTTGATGTAAAGCTAAAAGGGCTTGACGGAAAAACTACTTTAGCTATGGCCGAAAAAACAGAAACGAACAAAGCACTTGATACTGACTTTGAAACTTTAACCCGTGATGAGAGACTGAAACTTAAAATCAGCAACGGGTTAAGGGTAAAAAGCATTGGTACTAAAAGTATTTTAAAATCTGCAGGCATTCCCCAAGGTTTTGTAATAACCAGCGTTGACAAAAAACCTATTGCAACGGTAAGCGATATAAAAACTGCTTTTGAAGGTAAAAAAGGTGCAGTGTTGGTGGAGGGCGTTAAAACGGATGGAACACAAGATTATTTTGCAGTAAAAATTAGCAAATAGAAAAAATAGAAAGTATAAATTAAAAAGCCGATTGTATAACCAACAATCGGCTTTTTAATTTAACATTGCGACCTAATTAAATGCATATAAGTAATGTTAAAACTTGGCGATAGAGTAAAATTTGTGAATGAAAATATGGAAGGCATAGTTACCAGCTTTAAGCAAAAAAACTTAGTTGGGGTAACTATAGAAGACGATTTTGAAATTCCGGTTTTAATGAGTGAAATAATAAAAATTGATTTTAACGACCAAAAGCCCGCAGGTAAAGAAACTACTGAGGATAAACTAAAACCAAAAGTTAATACCAACCCAATTGGTATTTTTTTAGCATATAACAGGTTGGGCGAAAATGATGTAGAAAGTATATTACACAACAATGAACCTGATACTTTATTGTATGCCATTTACCAGCAGGAAAAAGGAATTTATAATTTATATAAAACGGGCAAACTAGAGAAAGAAGAAGAAGTTTCTTTAATGAAACTCAACTTGGAAAACTACGATAAATGGAACCCTTTATTGTTTCAGTTTATTTTAGCTGATGGTGTTACCATGAAACCGAGTAAGCCTTTGCATATTGAATTTAAAACGCATCCAAAGGAGTTTCATCAATCGCTTAAATTCTGTTTCTTTTTGCAAAAGCAAGCTTACATGTTTAAACTGAATGAGGAGCTTAGTAAAATAAATTTAAATGCACTTAAGCAAAAGGATTTTTCAGAAAAAACAGTTGTTGAAAAAATAGACTTAAGCAAAAAACCGGAGCCTGTTATTGATTTGCATTTTGACGAATTATTGGCAAAAGGCTATACTACTCAAACCAACGATATTATTGGCGTTCAAATGGATGTTTTTATTAAAACACTGGAAGCTGCTTATATACACCAAATGAAAAGTATTGTGTATGTACATGGCATAGGCAACCAATACCTAAAAAATAAAATTCAAACGTTTTTAGTTAAAAACAAACGTTTGGCTAAACATTTTGAAGACGCTGACCCAATAAAGTTTGGTGGTGGTGCTACTTATATTGAAATTGGATAAATACTAAAACTGGAAGCGTACGCCTAAGTTAATACCCCAGGTGCGCACTTTTGCTGCATCAGGTTTTTGCTCTAGGTATGTTAAACGGTGTACCATGTTAATGGAAAATATGCGGAATATATTCTCAAAACCATACCCTACTTCTACATAAGGAATATTGTCTTTAAAGGCATTTACTTTTAATAGTTCTTTGCCACTTGTATTGCGTTCGGGCAATAAATCTATATTCTGTTTACTTAAATTTCCGTAAGCTGCTTTTACAAAAGCAAAACTACGCCACTTCCAGTTTTTAACTACCGGAATTCTATTTAATATCAATCCTTCAAAATGTTGTATATAGGTAAAGTGTGCATACTCATCGCTGATAAACTCATAAAAATTCATCAAACTATAATTGAAGTCTGAATATAAAAACACTTCATTACCTCTGGCTACATCTAATAAAGGATAAGGTAATGTTCCCCATACTTTACCTGTTGTTAGCCAATAGTCGGCAGTACCTAACACGCCTGTATTGGCATGGTGTGTTATATTTAACTGCAATCTATTGTACTCAAAATTACTGTTTAATATACCTTTAAAACCATGTGTGTAGGTTAAAGTAAATACGGGTATGGCTGATCTTTTTAAGCGCAATCTGTCGTTACCTCTTACTATCAATATCTCTTTGTAAGCCCAGCGTAGTTCTGCTGATAATTGAGCATTTGTGTAGTTATTACTGATGCTATCGCTATGCTCACCTGTTTTATAAGCAAATACAAAATTACCTAAAGGCTCAAAGGTATTGTACAAAGCTCCAAGCCTGTAACTCCAGTCGCGGCTGTAGTGCTTAAATAAACCTAACTTAAACTCTTGTGTTCTGTTCAGTCTAATACCATCAGCAAAAATACTAATGGCCTGAAAAACGTTTGATGAATTATTGCCCGGTCCAAAATCGTTGGTAATACCTATTACATCATAATCATCTCTATAACTAATACTCCAAATATTCCAATCTCTCCTATTGCTTATATAATCGGCACTTAAACCGTACTTAAATTTTTCATCTTTAAAACCATATGCTATATGCGATTTTAAAACCCATTTCCGACTAAATA
The DNA here is from genome assembly GCA_040388375.1 of Bacteroidota bacterium. Taxonomy (NCBI): domain Bacteria; kingdom Pseudomonadati; phylum Bacteroidota; species Bacteroidota bacterium. The sequence goes on from JAZKBU010000006.1 coordinate 106,391, forward strand.
AATGATTGGTTTTAAATCCAAAACGAACCCTGCTTCCCTCTACATTGTTATAACCATACAAGAATACATAAGGCCCCCAATCTATTCCTCCTATGCGTTTATAACCTTCCACTACAATTCTTACTACATCAATATATGTTTGAATAGCGGGTAGGTTTTTAATGGAATCAACCATTATAAACATGCGTTTTTCTATACCGGTAAATGCTTCGGGTCGTTTACTTATCCAAAAATTACTATCACGTTCCAGTTCGCTTTCTTCGGCTCTTTCTATTAACCTGTCGTAAAACTCAATGGGCTTAGGTTTATTTACTTCTATGTTTGAAAATGAGTTATAAAATTTAGCAATAATACCACTGGTGTTTTTGGTCATTTCCGCCACATCTATTATCATCCTGTTTTTATAAGGAATAAACGGACCTGCTGCCGTTTGCACCATTTCCTGCTGTAACTTTAACCTGTCAATAAAATTTAAATTGGCATACTTTGATATTTCAACATCTATTCGTGTTAAAGCCCAGGTACTATCCTGAATCCACATGTGGCCTAAAAAACCAAGGTCTTGTTCCTGCTTTAAGTTTATTTTTATTTTATAGTTTTTCCTACCATTTTCTATGGTTGAATCAAGCAAAGTATATACATAATAGTTATGGCAAACATTGCTTAATGGCGAAATAAAATCTTTACTTAATATGCGAACATAATTCTCGTTAAAGTTAAACTGTTGCAAGCTTGTTCCCATTAAATCGGTAATAAAACTTTTATCGCCAACACCTATACCTGTAGTACTGCTAGCCACCATTACTTCTTTGTTTTTTGAAGGTACTTTGTTATAGTAATACTGGCTAAATGTTTCATTGATAAATAAGGGTAATATGTATTTACCTTCTTCGTTTTTCATTTGAAAAGCAGTATCGAATAAACCTTTGATGGGTTTAAATATTTTATTGCTTTTCATCTGTTCACTTATATTATTAAGCGAAATATCTACTTTATTATAACTATCATATTGGTAGGCAACCAGATTATCTTGGTTATTGATGCTCTTTAACTTTCGGGCATTGTTTATAATACGCAAAGCGGGGTTAACACCAACGCGTACGGTCACTGCACGCAACTCGGCAGCGGCTTCTGCCATTTCAATCTGAATGGTTTGTGTTTGCCCGTAATTAATTTTTTGGTAGTGTGTTTTATAACCAATATAGGAGACTTTAATGGAATCAACTTTTGTATTGATTTTCATTTTAAAGTTGCCTTCAAAATCGCTGGTTGTTCCTATTCTTGAACCTTTAAACGTAATGGTAACAAATGGTAATGGTTCTCTGTTTCTTTTATCAATTACTTTACCTTGTACAACAGTTGCCAACTCTTCGTTGGTTTGAGCCTGTACATAAATATTTATAGCAAAAAATAAAAAAACGAGTAATTGTTTCTTAAACATCTTTTAAGGTCGGAGTAGGTAGTAAATAGTTTAGTATTGCTTAGCGTTTAATTAAAGATATTTTCATTCTAATATCGCTAAACGGACGATTGGTTTGTGGGTTGGTATATACTATTGCTATCCTGTCTAACACATCAAAACCTGAAATCATCTGACCAAAAACGGTATAATCCATATCTAAAAATGGAGTACCTCCTACTGTTGTATAAGCTATTAAATGGTCGTTGGTATATATAAACTCTTGCTTTTTATAAATGGTATTTATTTTGGGCTCTAATTTCATTATTTCTGATTGTAAAGCATCGCGTCCCTGTGTTTGCTGAATTAAAGTTAACTGGTTGCGTAGGTTGGTATCGTTTTCTAACAAGTATGTCAAAGCCATTTGTTTACGTGCCAAATTTTTCTGGTTCATGACCTGCTCCAACTCCGCTTTAGTTGTTTTTTTTCCTTGCACAATATAAAACTGGCTACCGCTTGATTCTTTATTGGGGTTCACATTATCGCCTAAACGTGCTGCCGCTAATGCGCCTTTTTGGTGTATAATATTAGGATGAATTTCAGCAGGTATGTTATAACCGGGTCCACCATTACCTAACATTTGTAATGAATCAGCATGACGCGATTCAGGGTCGCCTCCCTGTATCATAAAATCTCTTATAATTCTATGAAACAGCAAGCTGTCGTAATATTTTTCACGAATTAGTTTTTTGAAGTTATCTCTGTGTTTAGGTGTTTCATCGTATAAAGTAAATACCATATTACCGTAAGAGGTGGTAATTAATACATACTCTTTTAAAGCTATTTTTTTAGGCTTTAATTTACTTTTTTTACTGGCTGCTTTTTGTGCAAAAACACCTACACTTAATAAAATAGCGAAAGCTATTAATATACTTTTCTTCATTCTTTTTTAGTCTGTTATTAAATCATTTTCTTCAAAATAACGCACTACTAATCGTCTTAAATAATTTTCCTGCGATAATAAATCTTTATACTCGGGCTGTTTTACTAATTTATAATGTGGCCATCCCTCTTTATCAATTCCTTCTAATTCAAAATAACCTTCGTAACTAAGCAGTTTACAAGTGGCTATATGGAATAAATCCATTTTTTCCTGTTTTGAAAACTCTCTGTTATCACCCAACTCTCTTATCCCTATTAAAAACAAAATCCCATTCATATCTGGTTTTTTGCCAAACTGCTTTTTTAATGCAAATATTATTTTGTACCACTGCAACTTATCTTTCTCGTCTAATATCTCTTGTGCCATAAGTCGCAAATATGCTCATTTTTTCAAAAACGACTGTGTAATTTTTTTAATTAACTGCACAATTATTTAAGTGGTTTTATGTTATAGCAAGTATTGTTCCGAAAAATTTGTTTCTGTTTTCAAACTGTCCTCTTTGACAATTAATTTAAACAAAACCCCTATTTTAAAGAAATTTAATTGCATTTTTGCCCCGCATGGAAATAAAATCGGCTGAGTTTAAAATTGCAGCATCTAATTTAAGTGGTTGTCCTAAAGGTGGATTGCCTGAGTTTGCTTTTATTGGCAGAAGTAATGTAGGTAAGTCTTCATTAATCAATATGTTGGTGGAGAAAAAGGATATGGCTCGTACTTCCGGAACACCAGGAAAAACGGTTAGCATTAATTTTTTCCTGATTAATGCTAAGTGGCATTTGGTTGATTTACCGGGTTATGGATATGCTAAAAGAAGCAAAACGCTTAGGTCGCAATGGGAGAATGTTTTAATCGACTATTTAAAAGGCCGTGAAAACTTACAGTGTGTTTTGGTTTTAATTGACAGTCGGGTACCACCACAAACCAGTGATATTTCTTTTATTAATATGTTGGGCGAAATGGGAGTGCCTTTTGTGCTTGTGTTTACTAAACTGGATAAATTAAAGCCTTTGGAGGCAGCGGAAAATATTGCTAAATTCAAGGAAACATTGTTATTGGACTGGGCAGCATTGCCTGAATGTTTTGAAACTTCATCATTAACAAAACTGGGAAGAAAAGAATTATTGAAATTTATCAGCAATGTTATAAACCCTAAAGACTAGGAATTAGGCATTTATGAATACGGAAGTTTCATTTGGATTAATTGGAGGGCATTTAAAGAACACGTTCTCTAAAGATTATTTCAATCATAAATTTGCTCAGTATAAACAGCCTTTTTACTACGAAAACTTCCAACTTGATAGTATTGAAGCATTTAACACACTCCTAAAAAATAATGAAAACTTAAGAGGCTTAAATGTAACCATACCTTTTAAAGAAAGCATTATTCCCTACTTACATAAGCTGGATGATAGCGCTGCTGCCGTTGGAGCTGTTAATTGTATAAAAATAATAAAGACAAATAATCAAAATCAGTTAGTTGGCTACAATACGGATGTTTTTGGCTTTCAGCAATCGTTACAAAATTTTATTCCTTTAAATGAACCCCTCAAAGCATTAATAATTGGTACGGGAGGTGCTGCAAAGGCAGTAGCTTATGTTTGTAATCTTTTAAAAATAGATTTTTTGCTGGTTACTCATAATAGGGAGAAAGTAAATACCAACACTATTCATATCAACCAACTCAATGAAGCATTGGTACATGAATATAAATTGATTATCAATTGTACGCCATTGGGTATGTTTCCACTGGTAGACGATTACCCAAAAATTCCTTATCAGGTTATTTCAAGTGAACATTACTGCTTCGATTTAATTTATTTACCAGAACAAACCCTGTTTCTGCAAAAGGCTTCAGCGCAGGGGGCAGCTATAAAAAATGGGCTTGAAATGTTACAGGAACAAGCCAATAAAGCCTATGAAATTTTTATGGCTTAAGCATCTTTTAGGTAGGTTATTTATGCTCCTTCTTTTTCTGTCAGTTTCCAGCTAAATAGCAAGGCTAATTCTTTGGCTTTATTTTTTGCTTTTTCGGCCACCTCGCCTTGGTAATGTTCATCTATTACGGTACAAAATATTTCAACCCAAATATCAAAATGTACTTTTTTAATTTGCCTATTGGCATGTGCATCGTAAATATTTCCTTTAAAGCCCGGTTTATCAAGCAAAATAAAATACCAGAAAGCTCTGATTCTAGGCACATGGTATTCCCAATTTGTTTCTTTAAAAAAAGGGCCTAATATTTCATGCACGCTTACTTTTGCGTAAAATTTTTCAATTAAAATATCTATTTGTGCTTCGGTATTTAAATCCATAAGGTGTAAAAAAAGCTGCTTGAAAAAATTCAAGCAGCTTTTAAAATTTTTGCAATGGTAATTATAATTTAGGAATTGGCATTAACTGTTGAATATTAACAGCTAAGTTAAAATTAAACGTACTAAACTGATCTTTGCTATATGATAAGTTATACTCCATTCCTAATGCTACAGGGCCAAATTTGGTTCTGAAACCAAATGCACTTCTTAAAGCATTTAAGGTACTTGATAATTTTACAGGATCTGTAACATTTTCGGTATAGTTTTCAACAGTAGCTCCATTCTGACGAACGGAATGAACCGGATAAATACCTAACATAGCCATTTCTGAATTAGCACTGTTAAATACAACACTTGCGTAAGGTGTAAAAAACAATAATTTTTTAGAAATGATAGCGCCTACTTGCCAACCGCTGGTGGTAATTCTTATTTTTTGTGAGTTTTTGTATTCACTTTCGCTCAATGAGCCTGACGAACCATCTGATTGCATGTAATTATCGCCAAACTTATATTCCAATACATTGTTGGTATAGGTAAATATTCCTGATATGTCAATTGGTAATTTATCAACTCCCCAAATCCATTGGGTAAGGCTGTGTTTAACACCAAAACCATAACCTGACGAAGAAAAATCGCCTGCCTGAATAGGTAAAAACCTAATCATTATTTCTGTTTCTTTTACTATACCAACACTTAACTGAACAAAAGGAGAAGCACCTAAAGAAATAGGGGTATTTAATCCTTCAATACCTTTGATGGTGTCAATATCAATAGTTTGTCCGGGGAAAAGCGGGTGGTTTGTTTTTACTATTAAATCAACACTTTTTCCGTTACCTACTATGGTTGGAATTTTGGTGTCGTAAATACCATTGGCAGGCTCTATAACTAAACCTTTATTGTAATCTCTATTGGCTGCAACGGAAGCCAGTGTAAAACTTTCAGCATCGCTGTTAGTAATAGAAAAACCTACTCCTGTTCTAATATCAAAACCAAGAGGGCCTAAAGGTTTTGCGGTGCTATACCAAGCGTCATTAACGCCACTTGCCAAACCTTTTGTTAATGGGTTAAAATACCCGGTTAGTAATTTTGCAGCTTCTTCTTTACCCGAGCGAAGCAAACGTGCTGCATCGCTTTGAGCATGAGAATAATTAGCATAAGTGAATAGCGCGGTTAAACTAAGTGCTTTTAGTATTGTTTTTTTCATACGTATTTAAACTTTTAGCAAACATAAGCGCTAATAATTGTTCTTACAACACAATTAAAAAATAGGCTATACTATATATACAAAAACATAACATTGTTTGCTGTTTTAAAAATGCCTTAATTTGCTGCTCATTTTTGAAAATTGTGTCAAAGAATATAATAATAAAAACACCGGAACAAATTGAAGGGATACACCAAAGTTCCATACTTGCCGGTAAAACATTAAAAGAGGTAGCACCCTTTGTAAAAGCCGGGGTTACCACCAAATATTTAAATGATATATGCAACCAGTTCATGCGTGACCACAAGGCTATACCTGCTACGCTGGGCTATAAGGGTTATCCGGCTGAAACCTGCATTTCTGTAAATGATGTAATCTGTCATGGTATACCGGGGCCTTATGTGTTGCGTGATGGCGATATTTTAAATATTGACGTAACCGCTATTTTAAATGGTTATTATGGCGATACATCAACTATGTATACAGTTGGCGAAGTGAGTGAGTATGCACAAAAGCTAATTGATGCGACTAAAGAGTGTTTGGCTATAGGTATCAGGCAATGTGTGGTTGGCAACAGGGTTGGCTTTATTGGTACAGCTATTGAAAAATATGCTACTTCATTAGGCTATTCGGTTGTATATGAATTTTGCGGACATGGGGTTGGACTTAAATTTCATGAAGAACCCGAGGTGGCGCATAACCGACCTGAAAACTTAGGCCCTATTATGGAACCTGGCATGACGTTTACTATTGAGCCAATGATTAATGCGGGTAAAGCCCGTGCTAAAGTGGACAGAAAAGATAAATGGACTGCACGTACTATTGATGGAAAACTATCAGCTCAATTTGAACATACTATTTGTATTACCAAAACGGAGCCTTTTGTAATGACTGATGTTAGCAATGAATGGCCTGTTCCTAGTTCAATTTTTTAAAAAACTATTATTATTTAGATGAAATATTATAATCATAAAAAAAACTTTTTAGCTATTACCGAGGATGAGTTTTATAGCTATAAAAATTCAAAGTTTGTTATTCAGTCTGCTCCGTACGAATATACTTCGAGTTATTTAAGCGGTTCTGACAAAGGACCTGAAGCTATTTTAAATGCAAGTCATTTTGTAGAGTTATATGATGAAGAGTTAAACCAGGAAAGTTATAAGTTAGGCGGCATTTGCACTTTACATCCTATGGATTTTAAACGTAAAGTGGATGCAAAAGCGGTTAAGCTAATTGAAACGGAAACGGCTAAATTACTAGATGACAATAAATTTCCGATTACTTTAGGTGCGGAGCATACTATTAGTTTAGGTTGTATAAAAGCCATTAAAGAAAAAACACCTGATGTACACGTATTGCAAATTGATGCACACAGTGATTTAAGGGCTTCGTATAACGACAACCCTTATTCGCATGCCAGTGTAATGTACAGAGTGCAAGAGCTTGGTGTACCTTTAACACAAATAGGTATCAGGGCACAATGTATTGAAGAGGCTCAGTTAATTCAATCATCAAAACACATACATACTTTTTACGCTCACCAAATTCGCAATAATGCTAATTGGGCTGCTGAAGCGTTAAAAACTTTAGGCGATAATGTGTATATAAGTATTGATGCAGATGGATTTGACCCTAGTATAGTGCCTGCAGTTGGTACTGCTGAACCAAACGGTATGCTATGGAACGAAACCATTCAGTTTTTAAAGCAAGTAATTGCTACTAAAAATATAGTTGGTTTTGATGTGGTTGAAATAGCTCCTGTAAAAGGAAATATTTTAACAGAATACACCATGGCTAAATTGGTTTATAAATTAATAGGCTATTTAACGCTTAAAACTAAATAGCTTTCTATACTTTTTCAACGCCACTATTATATAAAATTATAACCGCAAAAAATGTACGCTTCATTAAGTGATTTATTAAAAGGTATTTTTGGAATTGATATTCCTTTACCGGTTCAAACATTTGGCTTATTGCTAGGGCTATCATTTGCAGGGGCTTTTATAACTGCCGTTAGCGAACTTAAAAGAAAAGAAGCTTTAGGCTGGATGCCTTCATCAACCATTAAAGTATGGATTAATAAAAAAGCCACTTCGAGCGAAACTTTTTTTGCAGTTATTTCATGGGCTTTAATTGGCTATAAGTTATTGGAAGCTTTTTTGCATTACGACTTATTGGTAGCTAATCCGCAAACTTTTATTCTTTCGACTAACGGAAGTATTTTTGGTTTAATTTTAGGTGCTGCTTATGGCTATTACACCATATATGATAGCAATAAAAAAATAGGCGATAAACAAGCCAGCCAAATTGATAAAGTGATGTGGCCACATAACCACATGTGGAATATATTATTTATAGCTGCTATTACGGGTATTCTTGGCGCTAAGGTATTTCATAACTTAGAAAACATTGATGAGTTAATGGCTGATCCTCTGGATGCTTTGATTTCGTTTAGTGGGTTGACTTTTTATGGTGGTTTAATAGTAGCAGCAGCCAGTATTACTTACTATTCTGTCAGAAATAATATTGATATTAAATACTTATCGGATGCCATTGCTCCGGGCTTAATGTTGGCCTACGGAATTGGTAGAGTAGGTTGCCATTTAAGTGGCGATGGTGATTGGGGTGTAATTAACTCTGCTTACGCACTAAACGATGCAGGAGAAATGATTAAAGCGGTACCGGGCTATTTCCAATCAAACGTATTACCTATGTACCAGGATTATTATGCGCATGAGTTTAATGGCCTGGCTAATGTAGAAGCTATTTACTTTGAAGGCTTTAGTTTTTTACCTGATTGGTTCTGGGCTTTTAATTACCACAACAATGTAATTAAAGCGGGTGTTGAAATGCCTAATTGTGCAGGAACGCATTGTTATATGTTGCCAAATCCTGTTTTCCCTACTGCACTATATGAAGCCATTGTATGTATTGGTCTATTCTTTTTTCTTTGGAGCATAAGAAAACGTTTTGTAAAACCGGGTACTTTTATTAGTTTTTACATGATAATAAACGGCTTTGAAAGATTCTTTATAGAGAAAATAAGAGTAAACACTACTTATGACTTATTTGGATTTCACCCAACACAAGCTGAAATCATCTCCACTTTAATGGTTGTATGTGGCGCTTTGATGTTTTACTATTTCAATAAACAAAAAAGCCCTGCTTCAAACGCTCTAAGCTAATCTTAACAACTTAAAATATGGGCATAAAAAAACGACATTATTCAAAAGAACAATGCCGTTTCACTCATAAATCTAAACAATTATAAGCCTCTAAACATTTCGGAAGTAGCCCACGGAATGCAGGAAAGGATAAGTAATAACCCTAAAGAGTAATAAATTAAACTGCGGGTATGTTTTACTTTATCTTCATAAGCCTTTTTGCTTTTTATTCTGCCAAACTGAATTAAAAAGGCTCCAAGTATATTTACTATTGGGTGTTCTATTACCATAGCACGCATTACTTTATCTTTCATAAAAACGGATGCACCCTGCGATAAAGCAGCCTGCACATTAGGGCTCACAAACCATAAAATAATACCTAACAATAACATGGTATGTGTTAAAGCAACTAAAATAGTAGCTGCGGTATTGTCGTCTTTACCAAAAGGTTTGTCGTTAAACTTACCATTAAGTGAACGGAAAATAGCGTATAAAGCGGCTAATAAGAAAAGCCAACGCAACCAACTGTGAATTAAAAGAATAGTATAGTATGCCATAAAATAACTAATTTATTATTACAAACATAAAGCACCTACACTTTAAAAATATTTAGTTAATGAACACTTTTATGCACCTTTTTAAGAATTTGTATAGCCATTTTACACTAAAACACTTTAATTGTGGTAGAAATGTTTGCAGGTTACTGGCACCACATACCTTTTGTAAGAGTTATTATACCTATGTGCATAGGCATTGGTATCAATATGTTTTTTCCAATGCCTCTTCTTGTTAATGGTATTGGGCTTATTGTTTCTTTTGTATTATTACTTGCAGTATGGCATTTCTCCAAGTATAAAATGCGAGGTATTTTATTCGGACTTTGCTTTAACATAAGTTGCTATTTTACGGGTGTGGCCATTCATAACAGTCATAACCATTTAAACTATGCAAACCATTATACTTACCATCAGGCGGAACAATTATTGGTAGAGGTAATAGAACCTGCTCAAATGCGTAAGCATAGCATTAAGTGTAAGCTACGGGTACTAAAGGTTTATAACCATAAAATAAGTACTGATGTTGATGGCTTTTTGTTGGCCTATTTTAAAAAAGATGCGGCTATATTGACCAAACTTAAATACGGAACGCATTTACTTATTCGAAATGATTATAAGTTAATCAATGAACCACAAAACCCTTATGAGTTTAACTACAAACGTTATTTAGGTTTCAATCAAATTTACAGGCAAATATATTTACAAGCCAACGACTTTTTAGTGGTTGACAATGACGGTGGAAATGGTATATGGCAGTTGGCTTATGGCGCACAGGATTTTTTCAATGTAGCACTCCAACAATATGTAAATGGTGCTACTGAAATTGCTATTTTAAAAGCGCTGCTATATGGTTTTGATGATGACATTGACCCTGACTTGGTAAGTGCTTATTCTAACACGGGAACTTTACATGTACTAGCGGTTAGTGGTATGCATGTGGGCTTAATATTCTGGCTCATTAATTTGGTGTTACGTTACTTTGACAAACGCCATTACCAACGTATGTTCAAAGCCATTATTTCCATAGCTTGTATTTGGGCCTACTCTGTTCTTTGTGGTTTATCGCCATCTATTTTAAGAGCCAGCGTTATGTTTAGTTTTGTGGCCGTAGGCAGTGCGTTTAAAAACAAACCAAACATATATAATACACTGGCAGCATCGGCTTTTACACTTTTATTGTTCGATAGCAATATGTTGGCTAATGTTGGGTTTCAATTGAGTTTTTTAGCGGTATTTGGTATAGTAAGCTTACAGAAATATTTTAAGCAATGGTTTAGTTTTGACACCTGGATTATGAATGAAATCTGGACTATTATCTCTGTTTCTATTGCAGCTCAACTAGCTACTTTTCCGCTTGGCTTATTATACTTTCACCAGTTTCCGGTTTATTTCATGGCGAGTAACTTATTAATTATTCCGCTTACCACTGTTATTATTTTTGTAGCTATCGGCATGATTGTATTAGCGGGTTTAACACAAGTCATTCCTGCTTTAAGTATTGCTACTTTAGCACTTGGTTATATAGTAAAGTACCTGATTGTGGCTACCAACTATATTGTGGTTTGGTTAGAAAAACTTCCGTTTTCTTTTATAGCCGGCATACATATTAATGAAATTGAAACAATACTCATTTTTGTGTTAGTAGCTTATACATGTAATTATTTTATCAGCAGAAAACAGTATTTATTTAAGTATGCATTGGTATGCCTGTTATTACTAGCTATTACACATACTATTGAGCAAATAAAAATAAGCAAACAACAATTTATTTGTTTGTACAATATCAATAAAACATTTGCTATGCAAATTTTTCAAGGCAATAAAAGCACTTTAATTGCTGATGCTTCTTTGTTAAATGATAAGGATAAATTTCATTTTCATATACAACAACATATTTGGGCATGTGGCATTGAAAGTGTTGACACCATTGCTTACACACAACCTTTGCAACTACAAATACAAAACACAACCATTGGCATTGATGCAAGTATTCACCCAAACACCATTAACATTTTAACACAAAAAGAAAAGATAGATACTACACCACTGTTTAAACAAAACGAATTGGTTTTGCTCAGCTCTAAATTGAACAACAGGCAAATGAAAGTATTGCTGGAAGTATTAAACACCAAAAATTTAAGTGCAAAAAATGTTTGCGAAAGTGGTGCTATTACCATTAATCTTGAACCATAAATAATAACCCTATGGATAATTTGGTTTTATACCATGTAAAGGAACGTGTTGGATACATAACCTTAAACAGACCTGAAAAAAGAAATGCTTTAAGTTTTGAGTTTGTAAAGAACATAAAACAAGTATTTACACAAGCTGAGGCAGATACTAACTGCAAGGTAATAGTGATAAAAGCCAATGGCGAAGCTTTTTGCAGCGGTGCTGATTTAAGCAGCTTGCAAAAAATGCAAAACAATACTTTTGACGAAAACTTAGCCGACAGTAAAAACCTGATGGAGCTGTTTGCTATGATTTACCAGTCGAAAAAGGTGGTGATAGCACAGGTAGAAGGTGCAGCATTGGCAGGAGGATGTGGCTTAGCAACCATTTGCGATTTTTGTTTTGCTACTACTGATAGTAAATTCGCTTATACCGAAGTTAAAATTGGTTTTGTACCTGCTATAGTAATGGTATTTTTAATTAGAAAAGTAGGCGAACAAATAGCTAAAAAAATAATGCTCACGGCCGAAATTATAGACTCTGAACAAGCCCAAGCATACCAACTGATAAACGAAGTAGTTAACTACGACCTGATAGAAGAACATGTATTTAACTTTGCGCAAAAGTTATGCAAGCAGGCATCGGGCGAAAGTTTAGCGCTTACCAAGCAAATGATAAATGAGGTACAAAACAAAACCTTAACTGATGCATTAAACTATGCGGCTGCTATGAATGCGCAAGCACGCCAAACAGATGATTGCAAACGCGGTATCAATGCCTTTTTGAATAAAGAAAAATTAAGCTGGTAGATAAAGACGTTGCATGCAACGTCTCTACATGCAGGCTATCGCTCGTGTGCCTCGAGTGATTATATACATTGGCATTTCGTCTATTAAACGATTCTTATCCGATAGCTATCGGACGAGAATCTAAAAAAATTTCTGCTAAGAGTGTAACATTTTTATAAGTACTGTATCTAATGGTCGAATTAAATTATTTAACCATGACAAAAATGAAAAAGTACTACATTCTTATTATCGCCTTATTATTTGCCGCTTTGTGTTTAAACGTATTCGGACAAACAAAACCATTGCCTTTTGAAGTTAAAAAATCGGGTCAGGGAAAACAATCTATTGTTTTTATTCCGGGCTTTGCCAGCTCCGGCCAGGTTTGGGACGAAACAAAAGCTGTATTCGAAAAAAACTATACTTGTTACACGTTTACCATGGCAGGTTTTGCAGACGTTAAACCTTTGGTCAATCAGCCTACATTTAAAGCATGGGAAACGGCTATAGCCAATTATATAAAGGACAACAAAATTGAAAAGCCTATTATTATCGGGCATAGTATGGGTGGCGGTTTAGCCTTAGCCATTGCGGCTGACTACCCTCAGCTTATTCAAAAAATTGTAGTGGTTGATGCATTACCATGCTTATCTGCTTTAATGAACCCCTCATTTAAAGCCAAAAGCAATAACAATTGTTCTGAAACGGTTCAACAAATAACGAGTATGAACGATGAGCAATTTAAGCAAATGCAAAAAATGACTATTCCACGCCTTTTGGCCGATACGATGAAACACGACTTGGTAGTAAACTGGAGTATGCAATCGGATAGAAAAACATTTGCTGAAATGTTTTGCGATTTCTCCAATACTGACTTAAGGGAATCAATTAAAAATATACAGTGTCCTTCGTTAATTTTACTGGAAGCTAATTTTAAAGGCATACACACCAGTATTGAGGAACAATACCGTAATTTAAAAACAGCCCAATTACAATATGCCAACAAAGGTTTGCATTTTATTATGTATGACGATAAAGAATGGTATTTTACGCAACTAAATAACTTTTTGAGTCCGCAATAATGGTTTTTGAAGACGTATACAAAACATATTGGCAAAGGATATTTCGTTTATGTATGGGCTATGTAAACGATTATGCTTTGGCACAAGATATGGCGCAGGAAACCTTTATTATAGTATGGCAACAACTACCAAAATTTAGAAGCGAAGCCAATATAGGAACCTGGATTTTTAAAATTGCATCCAATAACTGCTTGCGGCAAATGGAAAAAGAAAACCGTTTTACCAAAACTGATTTACCCCACAATTTAGCCGAAGAAAAACAAGTTTCTATAGAGCCACATATTCAGTTTTTGTACAAGTGTATTGCTGAATTGCCAGAAATGGATCGTATTATTATTTCACTTGAACTGGAAGACGTAAAACAAGCTGAAATAGCCAATATAGTTGGGCTTTCAGAAGCCAACATCAGAGTAAAAATTCATAGAATAAAAGAGAAACTAACGCAACAGTTTAAAAACAATGGACAATAATATTGATTTTAAGGATTTATGGAAAAAGCAAGTTGTCAGTGAACCTAACATGGATGATTTGATGCAAAAACTTAATCAGTTTAAAAAACAGAGTTTACTAAAATTGATAGTAACAAATGTTTTATTGATTGCTACCAGTTTATTCATTATATACATTTGGTACGCTTACCAACCACAACTCATCACAACCAAATTAGGCATTGTACTTGTTATTTTAGCTATGTTTATATACCTTATTGCGTACAATAAACTATTTACTGCTTACCAAACAATTGACAATACACAAAGTAATAGCGAGTACCTGCAAAAGTTAATTGGCATCAGAACCAAACAACAGTTTATGCAATCAACCATGCTTAACTTATATTTTGTGCTACTATCATCGGGTATTTGCTTGTATATGTACGAATATGCCTTAAAAATGAAAACAGAAAAAGCCGTTCTTGCCTATGCATTAACCGTTGCCTGGATTGCGTTTAACTGGTTTTATACAAGGCCACGACAAATGAAAAAACAACAATTAAAAATAAACGAATTGATTGGCCAGTTTGAAAAAATAAACAAGCAATTAAACAACGACTAAAACAAGTCACTAATTGTAAAAGTATTAAGCCCTTATGGAATTGCTACAGCAAAATTACTATTCTTGTATTTTACAGAAACACATGAAAAAAGCATTTCTCGTCATTCTTTTAATATTAAATGTAATAGTACTATTGGGTCAGATTTGGCCGGCAGGTGCACCACCTTTTGCAAGGGTAGTTAACATTATTTTCCTAACTGGCAGCTTTTTATTCTTTGCTTATTCAGTCAAAGATTTGAAGCAGTAAAATATTACTACAAATAGTACCGGCATACAACAAACAATGAAAGTTCAATTTGAAAAATACAACCCCGACTGGCCGCTTACTTTTGAAAAAATAAAAACAGACTTGTTAACCACCATTGGTTTTGTCAATCCAATAATTGAACATATTGGCAGTACATCGGTAGAAAGCTTATCAGCCAAACCTATTATTGATATTTTAGTTGGCTTAACACACGAAAATGACTTAGACCGGGTAATTGAACCTTTGGTAAAGGAAGGATATATTTATTACGAAATATACAATAAGGATATGCCTTACCGCAGGCTTTTTGTAAAGCATAAATCCAACGTGCAGAACTTGCATATGGCTAGTGTTATTACAGCCGACAATGAAATACCACGGTATACGGAAGAACACAAACAGCGGCTGGCTCATGTGCATATTTTAGCTTACAATACGGAGCACTGGATAAGACATATTGCTTTCAGAGATTACCTGCGCAGCCATCCAAAGGTGAAAGAAGAATACCAGCATTTAAAAGAAATATTAAGTACCAAAGAGTGGAAAGATGGAAATGAATACAGCCAGGCAAAAAACAACTTCATTAAAGCAGAGGAACAAAAAGCCATTCATTGGTATAGTGATAAAAATAAGTACTAAACTAATGGTTCTAGACTTCGCTCGAACTGAAAAAGAAGTTAATACTTAACCAATTTAAATGGTTCTTTTGTATTCATATCGGTATACATAAAATATACGCCTGCTGCCAAATGACTTAAATCTATTGCGGTTTCTTCCTGACTGGCTTCATCCGTCAATATTGTTCTGCCTAACTCATCATGGATAGTATATTTTAATGGTTCTTTTGAAAAGTGTTTAAGTACTATTTTTCCGCTTGTAGGATTTGGATACACACTGATATAAGCATTAGATAACAACTCTTGTGTGCCCATTTTTGAAACAGAAAGGTAGGCATAGTTGCTGGTATCAGCACAACTGTTGCTATTAATATAACACCTATACATTTCATTGTTTTGTGTCAGAGAAACATTGGTAATAGTTAATTCATTGCTATTAACTCCCGCATACTTGGCATTGTTACTTAGGTTTATATAATTATTACCTGTTTTTATTTGCCATTGATACAAGACACTGCTTCCGCTCACTACTAAACTAAATTTAGCATTACTGCCTTCGCTGGCAGAAACACCTGTTGGCTGTGTTAAAATAGCGGGAGCAGCATTAGCTTTTACTGTTTGGTTAGCGGTATTGGTACAACCATTGCTATCTGTTCCTGTTATGGTATATTGGGTATTACCCACCGGTAAAAAATAAGTGTTGTTGGTAATGCCACCATTCCATGTATATGTTTTTGCACCTACACCTGACAATTTAACCAAAGTACCGGCACATACTACAGCACTTGGCACCACATTGATAGTGATGGTTGGTTTAGGCAATACATTTATTGTTTTGGTAATTGTGCTTTTACAATTATTGAAATCGACAGCAGTAAGCGTATAAGTATGCGCATTATTGATGGCAAAATAATGATCGTTAATAATATCATCGCTCCAGGTATATAAGTGCGCACCAGAACCTATCAGTTTAACAAAAGTACCAGAACAAACTTTATCGGCAGGCACCTGCTCCACACTTAATACAGCAGGTACAAAAGTATTTACTGTTTGTATAAGGGTATCAGTACATCCACTTACATTATCAGTACCAACCAGTTTGTATTGATTAGTAGCGGTAACTATAAATGCTTTTCCATTTATAACTCCTTTATCCCACGTAAACGTATTGGCTCCCTGTGCGGTCAATGTTACAGAGTCGCCAATACAAACTGTACCTGCAGGATTGGCTATTATACTTAATGGCGCTATTTTAACTGTAACCAATTTGTTTACCATATTGGTACAGCCTGTTGTAGTATCAGTCCCTATTACTGTAAATTGTTTTGTTTGCTTAACAACAAATGGCTCTCCATTAATTACATTATCTGACCAACTGTATTTATGTGTTCCAACACCATTTAATACAATGGATGATCCTTTACATACAATAGAATCAGGCGCAACAACAGCACTTATTACGGGTAATGAATTTACTTTAACCGTTTGGTTATAGCTATTGCTACAGCCGTTGCTATCGGTTCCGGTTACGGTATATGTATCGGTCAATAAAGGACTAAAGCTAACACCATTGTTTACATTTTTATTCCATGTATATGTTTTTGCACCTGTACCTGTTAGTGTTACTGATGTGCCTTTGCATATACTATCGGCAGGAAAAGTACTCGCACCAACTATAGGCAATTGATTGACGGTAACTGTAACAGAATCCGTATTGGAACACCCACTAATTGTATCAGTTCCTATAACTTTATACTTTTGGGTAAATGCGGGTATAATGGCTGTACCACTTACAACACCTGAATCCCAAGTATATTTTGTAGCGCCAGTAGCATTTAAATAAATAGATTGTCCGGCACAAATAACATTGCCCGGTGTAACATTTGCCTCTACAAGTGGCAATGGTTTTACAAAAACAACAACTGATTTTGTATTGGTACAACCGTTGGTATCAGTTCCTGTAACAGTGTATGAACCAAAAACTGATACGGGAATAAACGGAAGCCCGTTGCTAACACCTGCATCCCAGGTATAAGTGCTTGCTCCCGCCCCTGACAAAACAACAGGAGAGCCTTTACAAACAGAGTCGGATGGAAAAAAACTAACACTTAAAACAGGTTTTTTATAAACCGTAATATATATATTTTCTGATTTCCGGCAACCATTGGTATCAACACCTACAACTGTATAAGTACCAGAACTGGAAGGATTAAAAGGTACTCCGTTGGTATTGCCCGTTACCCATATATAAGCATTGGCACCTGATGCAGTCAGTGTTAAAGGAGTAAGCGCACAAACGGCCATGGCTGATGCTGTTATAGTAATAACAGGCAGCGGCTTCACCTTTATTCTTACGCTATCTTTACTTGAACAACCGTTGGTATAAGAGCCTGTTACAATATAAGTGGTATCAAAAGTGGGTGATGCAATCACATTTGCCCCATTGGTAGAATTCAATCCAAATGCAGGACTCCACACATAAGTATCAGCACCTTTTGCTTTCAATAATGTACTTGATCCTTTGCATATAGTCTCTAATTCAGTGCTATCCTTTACAACAGGTGTTCTCTTTAAACGAACACTTACTACATCTGTATCAGTACAACCATAAGTATCAGTGCCTGTAACTTTATATGCTTTATAAACTGATTTAAAAACCTTGAATATGTTATTGTTTATATTGGTAATTAATAATTCCTTGATGCCATCATTATCCAGATCACCTGAAGTTAATTCGAACGATCCGGTACCTATGGGATATGTTAAGGTATCTAAAAATGAGTTAGCATTGATCACATTTTTCAGCCCTGCATTCCTGTGTATTTTAATGAGTCCTACATCGCTCGATACGGCTATATCATTTTTTTCATCACCATCTATATCTTCCACTAATAAGGAGCTGGGATATGCATTGGTATTAAAATCGACTTTAGCTTGTAGGGAACTTGTAGTAAGAGTGCCTGTGGTATGTATATTTTTAAATACTGAAATGGTATTAACAAAAAGATTAGTAATTACTACATCTTTTTTATTGTCCCTGTCAATATCAGCTACCGCTATATTATAAGGGTAGTTGCCTGTAACAAAATCAACTTTGCTGGCGAAAGAACTGCTGTTAATGGCACCTGAAGTGCTATTGTTTTGCAGAATAGAAATGGTATTGCTGGTGGAATTGGTTACTATAATATCCTCTTTGCCATCATCGTTCATATCAGTCATAGCAATATCAAAAGGTAAAGCTCCCACAGCAAAATCAACCCTGGTAGAAAAACTACTGCTTATAATACCTCCTACACCTGTATTACGCAAAACAGAAACAGTATTGCCTCCCTGGTTAACAGTAATAATATCCTTTCTCCCATCGCCATCTACATCGCGGATTACTAAATTCAGCGGATTAGTTCCTGTTGCAAAATCAACCTTTGTGGCAAATGAAGCTGTATTAATTGCACCGGCTAAACCCATATTCCTGAAAACAGAAACGGTGTTACCCAAATAATTTAATACCACTATGTCATTCTTGGTATCACCATCCATATCTGCTATTTCTATTCCCTGCGGGCCATTGCCTGTTGTAAAATTAACTTTGGCTTCTAAAAAGCTATCTACAATAGGCACTAAAGTTGATCCATATTTATTGCGGAATACTGATATGGTATTAGTGCTGTAACTACCCACTATTACATCTCTTTTACCATCGCCATCTAAATCGCCACTGGTTATGCTTTGCGGATTATTTAAAGTAAAAAAATGGCTTTGAAAAGCCATTAAATCATCATTATCTGTTAATGGTGCAGGAAAAGAAACTCCATTTATTACACCATTATTCCACGTATAAGCATTCGCTCCTGTACCTGTTAAAGTTATAGGTGATTTAGCACAAACGTAATCACCGGGACTAATTACCCCCCGCACATTTGGTTTCGGTCTTAAAAAAACATTTTTTACATATGTAGTTCCATTGCCGGATATATCTAAAGGTTTAACGGTTACAGCTCCTGAAGTAGTTCCAAATATTACATAAATAGAATCTGTATTTTGTCCGTAGCTAATAAAGGTGCCCGCTGGCACTGTCCATAAATAAGAAACCGTTCCAGGTACAGGAGTCATTTTATAAGCAGCAGCATAACCTATACAAACAGAATCGCTACCAGCAATCTGAGCTTTCATTTGCAAGCTAATCAGTATAAAAAAACATATCAATATCCTGCTTTTCATTTTTAATAAATTAAATGATGAACAAATGGCCACAAAGTAATACAAGCACTTTAACGAAGTAAGCCAATTATAATAATAGAAAAAATAGTAAAATTGTTAATAATTTATAAATTAATGGCGGTAAACACCCTTGCTTGTTTGCATACTCAGGGCAAATAAGTTTATTTGCCTGTAATAAAATATAAGGCTACGAAAGCCTGCTTTAACAACAAAACTAAATGACAACAGAAATAGATTACTTAAGTATTAATAAAGAATCGTGGAATAACAGAACGGATGCACACGTAGCTTCTGACTTTTACGATGTACCGGGTTTTATAAAAGGCAATACCTCGCTCTGCGATATAGAACTAAAATTGTTAGGCGACATAAAAGGCAAAAGCATTTTGCACCTCCAATGCCATTTTGGACAAGACACCATTTCATTACAGCGATTGGGAGCACAAGCAACGGGCGTTGACTTATCAGACAAAGCCATTGCAAGTGCCATTGATTTAGCTAAAAAAACAAATACCGATGCTCGTTTTATTTGTTCTGATATTTATGATTTACCCAACCATTTAAATGAAAAATTTGATATTGTATTTACCAGCTATGGAACCATAGGTTGGTTACCTGACCTTACCAAATGGGCTCAGGTAGTATCAAAGTATTTAAAGCCAAATGGGCAATTTGTGTTTGCTGAATTTCATCCGGTAGTTTGGATGTTTGATGACTATTTTAAAGAAATTGGCTACAATTATTTTAATACAGGCGCCATTGTAGAAACTGAAAGCGGAACTTATGCCGACCGCAATGCCGATATAAAACAAGAGTACGTAATGTGGAACCATGGCATGAGTGAAGTGTTAAATAGTTTAATTCAAAACGGATTGGAGATAAATTCATTTGATGAGTTTGACTACTCGCCATACAATTGTTTTAAAGAAACCGTTGAAGTAGGCCCAAAACAATTCCGTATTAAACATTTGGGTAATAAAATACCAATGGTGTATGCATTGGTAGCCACTAAAAAACAGTAATCGTTTAAAATAAAACACCCAACTATTTACGAAAAACAGTTAGGTGTAATGAGGATAGTCTTATTCTTAAATTAAAACTAGTTTTTTATAAACTTCTTGCTACTGGTACCAATAGCAGTAGTAAGCTTAACGAAGTAAAATCCGCTTGTTAAATGGCTTACTGCAATACCTGCACTGGTTTCATTTCCTTCAGTCAATAACTTTCCGGCAATATTGTAAACAGCATACGATAAAACCGGCTGTGCTGATTGAATATATAAAACATCGGTAACGGGCATAGGATATATATTAAAGCTATTACCATCCAATTCCTTTGTTCCTGTTTGCGGATTTCTGTTTACCCAAGTTATAAAGTTATGTAATCCTTTCATTGGGTTACTGTCTTTACTAAACAAGCAAGTACTGTTTATACTGGTACCGGCAATGGTATTATCCCAAGTGTGCGTTGCATCTGTCATGCGGGTAGCAAAATCAGTATTACTGGCTCCTTTTATGCCTACCGATAAATTATTACTTACATTAGCGTTTAATCCCATGTAGCCATAAGTAATTTGTACACGGTCATCTTCAAAAGCAAACAATTGCATTTGAATCGTCATGGTATCAGCACCATCAACATCGTTCAATGCATCAAAACGCGAAGTATTTTTCCACTCAATAATAAAGTTATCAATGCGCCCAATAAAATACTGAGGACCCGAGCGAATAGTAGTTGCAGGGCCAGAAATACGTGGATGCAAATCAATACCAAAAGCACATACTACACCCTTAACACCGGCAGGTAAAACAGCAGTCATGGGATTTGTAATACCAAACAACTCACTTGGTTGTGCAGGGCCAAACCATATAAAACCATTTTCCGAAATACCCACTGAGTCATAAAAAGCACCATTAAATTTAAAGTTGTAACCAATTTTCACTTTAGCCGGCAATACCATATCATCGGCAATGGTGTGTGTAGTTACATTGGTATCGTTAGGATCTAATTCAAATAGCTGTCCACCCTCTCTTATAAATTGGTACTGACTAATTTGCGCCATGCCTGCAAAGGCAAAAAATAAGGGCAATATGCTTGTAATAATACGTTTCATGTTATGTATAAAATTTAGGGGTGCAAATAAACAACATCAACTATTTAATTTATGTAAAGAATTAATCCAACCCGTGTTTGTTTGTAATGAACGCCATAAATAAATGTTTAAACCATTTTACACATCACACTTTTTGTTCTTGTTAGCCTGTTGAATTTTAAAACTTACAGGTATTCAAAACTTATTTGCAAACTACCCGTAAATGAATTTATTTGCTTGTAGTAAATATCAAAATATGACAATAGACCCTTACTTGGCTGACTTAATAGATAGAATGACTGACCGTTCGGACAGCATAATAGATATGCCTGATGGGACAAAGCAATCAAACTCACATGCAAAATTTTACAATGCATATATAGAAGCAAAAGCATTAAACAATACTGCCTATTTTGAACAGCTAAAACATTTTATTGAAAAAACAAAAAAGGAAGATTTAAAACAAAAAGCTTATGCGATTTTAATATCCATCTATGCAAACACCGGGGAAGAAAGCATTATAAACTATGTACTCGACAGGCTTGCTGTGGAGCAAAAAGAATGGACACTTCATACTATTTTATTCGAAATTGAGCACATGAAGAATCCATTGCCAAGCCATATATTTATTGATAATATTCTACATTTAACAACCAATAAAAAACATATAGTCCGCGATAATGCTATAACCTGCTTAAAAAACACAAACAATACCAAAGCGGAAGAAAAGTTAATTGAAATAATCAGCCATGCCACCGACCCATTTCAGTTAACTTATGCTAACGGTACATTAGCAAAAATAGGAACCCAAAAATCAATACCCTATTTACAAAAACTAACAAACCATAAGCAACAAAATGTAGCAGCAAGTGCATTGGGTGCTATTTTAAAGCTGTCTGACAGTTCTTATTTGCCTTTATTTATTGAACACCTTGAAAATGGAAAACTAAAATACTTAGGATTGGAAGGAGTTATTAGATATGGCGATAAAGATGTTGTTCCCATAATTGAAAAACGAGTAAAAGAACTTGTATCTAAAAAGAGAGCAATGCAGCTATATTTATCAAAAGACGAAACTGAACTAACCTTTGCAATGCGTTTTCTGACAAACTACGTAGCAGAATTTAACAGTATAAAAAACCTGTATCAGTTACTCATTACAAAAAAGGCGGCCCTGCTTTGGAACAATGAAATACAATGGTTGAACGACAATAAAAAGAGTTTTGAATAAAAACATTAACACCAAATGAAAATTGAAACACACCATATAAAAAATACAAAAATTGCCGAAGTTATTTCTACTGATACCATTATAAAAAGGGCTGAGGATGGATTGGATTTATTAGGTAATTTATACTATCAGGACTTTGATAAAATAATTATACATCAACACAATATTACTCCTGATTTTTTTGATTTAAAGACTGGCATAGCAGGCGATATACTGCAAAAGTTTTCAAACTACAGAGTACGTTTGGCTATAGTTGGTAATTTTACCCACTATACTAGCAAAAGCATAAATGACTTTATATTTGAGAGCAACAAAGCAGGGCAAATTAGTTTTGTAAATTCAACCGAAGAGGCCATCAATAAACTTTCAAGTTAAGCTTACAACAATACATTTCCCTTGAGTAATTTTCCCATCAATGTAAAACACTGGCAAAGCAAAATACAAAGTATATGAATTTAACTAAACAAATAGCAAAGCATGTAAGAGATGTTCATTTTGGAGGCAACTGGACTACCTCCAACCTGAAAGATAATTTAGCCGGTGTTACATGGCAACAAGCCACTACGCAAGTATATTCATTCAATACCATTGCAACGCTTGTTTTCCATATAAACTATTATGTAAGTGCCGTACTAAAAGTATTACAAGGCGAACCACTACAAGCACACGATAAATTTAGTTTTGATTGTCCACCTATTCAATCACAGGCAGACTGGGAACAATTACAGCAAAAAGTGTGGACAGATGCAGAAACCTTTGCTAACTTAATAGAGCAGCTACCTGAAAACAAGTTACTCGATTTTTTTTCAGACGAAAAATATGGAAACTACTTTAGAAATTTACATGGCATTATTGAGCATACCCATTACCACCTTGGGCAAATTGCCTTAATCAAAAAAATAGTATTACATAACAATAACTAAACCATGCTAATCAGACAATATACTCCTGCCGACAGACTCCAATGCATAGACATATTCAATAGCAATTGTCCAACCTATTTAGACCCGAGTGAAATAAATGGATTAGAGAATTGGCTCAATGGCTTAGATAAAGGAGAAATAGTATATAAAAATTCCGCTGCTGATTTCTTTTATGTAGTAGAACATAACAATACCGTAATAGCCTGCGGTGGATTTTATATTGTTAAAGACAAACAACAAGCCAACATGACCTGGGGTATGGTTAACAACTTATGCCATAAACAAGGTTATGGCAAACAATTGTTTCAATACCGTGTAATACAAATAAAAAAACTATTCCCTACACATAGTATTGTACTAGACACCTCTCAACATACCTATCCTTTCTTTGAGCGATTCGGTTTCACTGTAACCAATATAATACCCAATGCTTACGGCCCCGGGCTAGACAGATACGACATGATTAATACCGGACAATAACTTAAGAAAATTTACATTTACAACGAATAAAACCATTATGCTGACAGCAATAAACCCTAAATTACCGATGCGCGATAAAGCCACCACAAAAGACTTTTACCTGAATAAATTAGGGTTTAAAGAACTGGGAAGTGCTGATTTTGACGGCTACTTAATGGTAGCTAAAGACAATATAGAAATTCACTTTTTTGAGTTTAAAGCACTTGACCCAAAAGAAAATTACGGGCAGGTTTATGTAAGAACAAACAGCATTGACAGTTTGTACCAAGAGATGTTAGACAACAAAGTGGAGATACATCCCAACGGACATTTGCAAACCAAACACTGGCAACAAAAAGAATTCTCCATACTTGACCCGGACAACAATTTACTGACCTTCGGGCAAAGTTTATGAACCGATATTAAATGACAAAAGAAAATTAATAATCTTACAAAAATGACTTCAGAAATTATTACTACAACACCAGACTGCGAAATTGTAAGCACTAGAATTGTTAACGCACCAAGAGAACTTGTATATAAAGCATGGACAGACCCAAACCATTTAAAAAACTGGTGGGGGCCTAAAGGCTTTACCAATACGTTTAACGAGTTTGACTTAAGACCGGGTGGAAAATGGAGTTTTATTATGCATGGACCCGACAAAGGAAATTATGCCAATGAATGTGAATTTATAAAGATAGAAAAGCCTGCACTTATTGCCTGGAAACGATTTTCCAAACCATTATTTCAAGTACTGGCAACATTTGAAGAAGTAGCAGACAACAAAACAAAAATTGTTTTTAAAATGCTTTTTGATTCAGCAGACGAATGCAACAAACTAAAAAAATTTGTACCCGAAAAAAATGAAGAAAACTTCGACAAGCTGGAAGATGAATTAATAAAAATGACCTTATAGTAGAGCCGTTGCACACAACGACCCTACCAGTTTGAAACAATAGCCTAAAAAATTTGATGTAAATAAATAGTTTTGTGATTTACAATTGCGCTTCCTAAAAAAACATATATACAAACTCCTGTTGCTACTGCTGGCAGTATGGTTTTATTTGTTACTACCCAAGCCCTTATTTAAAGTACCATATAGCCTTGTATTGTTCGATGAACAAAACAACCTGTTACAAGCCCAGATAGCACGTGATGGTCAGTGGCGGTTTCCGCAAGCCGACTCCACTCCTTTTAAATTTAAACAATGCCTTATCCAATATGAGGATAAAAGATTCAACTACCACTTTGGTATAGATGTATTAGCATTGGGTAGAGCCATTCAGCTCAATACAAGCAAAGGTAAAACAGTAAGCGGAGCCAGTACCATTACCATGCAGGTAGCGCGTATGAGCAACCACGGTAAACGCACCATATGGAATAAAATATATGAGTTGCTATTAGCCATTCGCATTGAATGTAGTTTCTCCAAAAATGAAATCATTAACCTATATGCATCACATGCACCATTTGGTGGCAATGTGGTAGGTTTAGAAGCTGCCAGTTGGCGTTATTACCAACGTCCTGCCCATTTACTCAGTTGGGCAGAAACCGTAAACCTAACCATATTACCCAATGCACCATCTATTATTCATCCATCAAAAAACAGGGATTGGCTACTCAAAAAACGCAACCAATTATTAGATAAACTTTTACTGGCGCATATTATAGATGCAGAAACCAATCGCTTATCAAAACTAGAACCCATACCCGATAAGCCCGGCAACTTGCCACAAAATGCACCACACCTTATACAGAATATTCAAAAGCAACTCAAAAAAGCCAAAGAACCTAACAGCGTTGTTAAAACCAGTATCAATACCTATTGGCAACAACAGGTAAACCAAATACTATTTGCCCACCACAAAGCTTTAAGTGCTAATGGTATTCAAAATGCATGTGCCATGGTAGTGCATGTGCCCACAGGTACCATTAAAGCTTATATTGGTAATATATACAAACCACGCGAAAATACATTTGACAACTATGTAGATATTATACAAGCAAGCAGAAGTCCGGGTAGTATTTTAAAACCTTTACTATACGAAGCCATGTTAGAAGATGGCATTATATTACCCAAAACATTAATAAACGATATACCTACCCAAATAGCAGGTTATTCACCACAAAATTTCGATTTGGGTTACAGTGGTGCAGTACCCGCTAATTTAGCTTTATCGCGCTCCTTAAACGTACCTGCTATACGTATGTTAAATGCTTACAAGTACCAACGTTTTTACGAGCGTTTAAAAATGTTAGGCATTACAACCCTTACCAAACCATCGCCATATTATGGCTTAGCACTTATATTGGGTGGCTCGGAAAACACCATGTTTGAGTTAGTTTCCGTTTACGCTAACATGGCAAGGCTATTAAACAATTACCATAGTCAGGCTGGTCATTATAACAATGCACATTGGTTTAATGCAGGTTATACTTACCAGGCCATTAGCCAAACCCCATTTATGCAGCTACCTACTTTTGGAAAAATGAATGCGGCATGTGTATACCAGACTTTCGAGGCTATGGACGAAGCCATGCGCCCCGGTGATGAAGCCCTGTGGCAACAATTTGAAAGCAGCAGAAAAATAGCTTGGAAAACAGGCACCAGCTTTGGTTTCAGAGATGCCTGGAGCATAGGCATAACACCCGAATACGTAGTAGCCGTATGGGCAGGCAATGCCGATGGACAAGGCCGTGCCGGTTTAATTGGCGTACAGGCAGCAGCACCCATTATGTTTGATATATTTAAAATACTACCACGTACTACTTGGTTTGAGCCTCCGTTTGACGAAATGAAACAAAGCCTGATATGCCACCAAAGCGGCTATAAAGCCAATCCTTACTGCACACAAACAGATACCCAATACATAGCCAAACAAGGCGAAAGAACAGCAGTTTGCCCTTTTCATGAATTAATACATATTGATAAAAAAAGTAAACTGCGTGTAAACAGCAATTGCGAAAGTGTAAGTAATATGGAACATATACCTTGGTTTATTTTACCACCTTCCATTGAGTATTATTACCGTGCCAGTCACCCCAATTACAACACTTTGCCACCTTACAGAAACGATTGTAGCGATGGTAGCAATAAACAGGTTATGGAATTAATCTATCCTAAAAAATCGAACAAAATATTTATTCCTATAGAGCTAGATGGAACAACCGGCAAAGCCATTTTTGAAATTGCCCATAAATATACCGATGCTAAAATATACTGGTATATTGACGAAGCCTTTATGGGCACTACAGAAAAATTTCACGAATTGGCTGTTAAATCAAAACCGGGCAAACACAGCTTAACCGCAACGGATAACAAAGGAAACAGTATTGCTATTAATTTTGAAATAATAAACAGGGAGTAAATAACTAAAGGGCAATGCTTTTTTCTTCCACAATAGCTTGCAGCAAATTTTTAGTACAATCTTTCAATAGTTTATGTACCTCTTCAAAATCTTTGGTAGTGCCGTAATACGGATCAGGAATAATTTCTTCCGTTATGTTTTTCGAATCGTAATGGCGCATCATTAATACCTTGGCTGTACCTTGTAATGGTTTTAACATAATTATATTCTGGTAATTTGTTTTATCCATAGCCACTATATAATCAAAGCTAAAAAAATCGTTGGCAACAAATTGTCTGGCCTTATGGCTAAGTGAAAGACTATCTTGTCTAACAGCCATTTCCCTGGTTCTTTTATCGGCTAACTCGCCTAAATGATAAGCTGCAGTACCGGCAGAATCTATTGTAAAAAAATCTTTTAAGCCTTGTTCGTTCACATGCATTTTAAACAGACCTTCCGCTAGTGGCGACCTGCATATATTACCCAAACAAACAAAAAGCACCGAAATCATTGTTGCAAATATGATTGATTAATTGAAATAAACTATTGCTTATACGTGTACACTATTAACAATTTATTCAATACTTTATAAAGTGGTATCAGCTTTCACATGATTTCCTTCCATTGTAAAAAATGCTGTAGGCAAAGTTTGACGTTGTGTAATGTAAGCAGCATACGTATCGCTATAGGCTGTTCTGTGTTGCATAATACTGTTGTAAGTTCCGCTTAAACCTATCATCATTTCACAAGCTTCTCTTACCGCAAAATTGCCACTTTCGTGTGCGGTTATATAATCGGCCAATTGGTTATTTATTACATAGTTTTTAAACAAAGGATTGGCCTTTCTGTTAATTAACACACGCACACCACAAACCTCGGCCATACTCAAATCCAACACATCGTCAAACATATAACATACCTCCTCAGGTTTTATGTCATGCTGCTGGCAAAAATGTTGCAAGGCTATTATTTTATTAGGCACTTTGTAATACGAGGCATCAAAATGTTCTCGCTGGCAAAAGTAAAAAGCCATTTCGTTTTTCTCTCCCGATATAATTGCTGTTTTAGGTAACACATCGTTTAACAAATAATGGTTAAACCGAATCAGATTAGTTCCCATACTATCGGCTTCGTTAAAATTAGAGCTTTTGTTTTCATTCTTAACGGCATTGTTAAACACACCATCCCAGTCAAAAATAAAAGCTTTAATGGTTTTTAACTTATCAGCCAACTGAGAAGCTGGTGTACAAAAAGTACCGCCAATATTAGAAAAAACCAATGCTACATCGCTAATCATACTTGCTATTTATTATTAATTATAATTTGCAATTATATTATAATTTACTTTCATTATTGGCACTAAATATTACCTGGCAATAGCCTATCGTTAAGCAATTATTAACACCAAAAAATTCAACTGTCTATTTTCTCTAGTCCAGCTAAGTTACTGTATTATCAATAGCTAACAGCAATGCAAGTATAAATAAAAACACTTCCATTGGCTTATCCACCATACACTGCGCTAAGCTCCATTTTGGCCATAAAATGTCGCACTTATATTCGTATCAATGATACTGATTAACAAATACGAGCCTGCTATTAGCATTGATGAAGCCTTTGTACAATGCCTGCATCAATATGAAGAATTGAAAAAGATTTTCAATTTTATTGATTTGCCAGAAAGTATTGTAGAAACAGAACAAATAAACAGTTCTATTCTTCGTAACTACTATGCCAATGCTATTGACCATAATTTGTTAGAAGTAAAAACAGTTAAATATATAGTTAACAAAAATGTGCGCCCAAGTGGCTCAGCCGAAGGTGCCGTTTACCAATACTTTAAAGCTGAACAGTTTTTACAGGCACATATAGCCGAACCTTTATCATTATCGTTAATTTACCAATTACACAAAGTATTGGTTACCGATTTGTACAACCAAACGCCAGAAGTAAGCTTATTCAACAACAACTCATTTAAGCAACCGGAAAAACTACATCAGGAAACCGAAATGGAGTTAGACAGTTTGTTTGAGTTTTTAAATAACGACAGTGAATTCCATCCTATTATTCAAAGTTGGATATTACATTTTAAAGTATTGGCATTACCGCTATTCAGTGAAGCCAAAAACAAATTTGCATCGTTGTTACAAAACTTCTGGTTACGTAAACATAACATGGACTTAAACGGTATGTTAAGTTTAGAGCACGAGTTGTACATTCAAAAAAATGAATACCAATCGTACTTCCATGAAAACAAAAAAACGGATGCTCCTGTTAACAACGACCAACATTTAAACGACAAAATAACTTTTGGACTGGAACTACACGCTAACCAATTAACACGCTTATACCAATTATTACAATCGTATTTCCGCAAGCAAATTGATTACGATAAGTTAACACCTCGTCAGAAAAACATTATGAACTTTGTTTTTCAACGTGGTTATAAGTTAAAAGAAATTGACGACTCTATTTTAAACAAACGCCAGAAGTTAATCATGTACATTATACAACACCGCGGTTTTGTAAGCACCAAAGAATTGGTAAGTGAGTTTGAGTGTAACCGCAAAACCATTCAGCGTGATTTTGTGCATTTATTGGAATTAAACCTCGTAAAAGTAATTGGTCAAGGTAGCGCCTTAAAATATTCGCTTAATCTGGACGAACACAAACATGAGCCTATTAACGAATACCAAGCGGTTTACCTTAAAAACAGTGACGAGCAGGTTATATTAGGCGAAGTGTAGATTCAATTCATGTAGAGATGTTGCATGCAACGTCTTTACATGATGAAAACCCTATAAAACAAAAAAAGGAACTTAAATAACTCAAGTTCCTTTTTTTATAATCTTACAACTCATCTTCATTGTAAAAATAATCTTCATTTGTTGGGTAATCAGGCCAAATCTCCTCTATACCTTCAAATGGCTCTCCATCGTCTTCTATTTCTTGTAAGTTTTCAATTACTTCAAGTGGAGCACCACTTCTAATTCCATAATCAATTAACTCATCTTTTGTTGCAGGCCAAGGTGCATCATCTAAATAAGAAGCAAGTTCAAGTGTCCAATACATAATATTATAAGGTTTTTAAATTTAACGCGAAAATATATTTTATTCGCACTTAAGCAACCACAAAATATTTACTTAAAAAAAAATTATTATTGATTTAAACCTTTTGGTAAATAATACATCAGACTGGCATAAATTAAATAAAATCATTTTATGAAACGCAAACTATTAATCGCCATTATGGCCTTAGGTTCAGTAAGTTTAGTTCTTTCTTCGTGTAAAAAAGACAAAGAAAATGACTTTGATACTGAAAGTACCGTTGACAATAGTAATTCTGAAAGCAGTTTTGACCAGGTTTTTAAACAAGTGGATGAAGCTGCCAGCAGCAAAGCTTTAGGAAAAACAGGCCCGACCGTTACTATTGACTCCAGCAGTTCACCAAAAGTAATGACCATTGATTATGGAACGGGTACTATTTGCAACGATTTAAAAGTGCGCAGTGGTAAAATAATTGTTACCTACACCGGCAGATACAGGGAAACAGGAACAGTTATACATGTGACGTTTGAGAATTTTGTGCAAAATGGTAAACGTATCAACAATGCATCAACCAAAACCATTACCAATAATGGCCGCAATGGACAAGGTAATTTAAGTTGGACTATACAGGTAAATGCTTCTATTTTACTGGAAACAGGCCAAACCATTACTTGGAATTCAACCCGCAGCCGTACCTGGATAGCAGGCGAAAGCACTCCTGCTGATTGGACCGATGATAAATATGAAATTACCGGTAGCACAACAGGTACAAACCGCAGAGGTGTAAACTACACTTGTAATATTACCTCACCTTTATTAATTGATTTAAGCTGTAACCTACGCAGAATAACCAAAGGTATAGTTGAACTGACTCCTGAAGGTAAAAATGCACGTACCATTGATTTTGGAAATGGTGAGTGCGATAACGAAGCTACCTGCAATGTTAATGGCAGAAGCTTTAAAATAGGTAAATTTTAAAATATATTTCATAAGTATATTGGTTAAACACCCAAAGCCGCAAATTTTTCAATTTGCGGCTTATCTATTTTTATACTTTATACTAAAAAAGCCGGTATCCTCTTTCGAGCATATCGGCTTTTTTGTTAGCTATGATTAATGTTTACTTTAACTTAACAGGAAAGTTAATATCAATATCACTCTCTGCCGATTTAGCCGTTGTTTTAGGCACACCATCATAATGGCTCAATACCATATTTAAGGACCCTAGCAAAGGCGTTGTATACGAAGCATTGCTGGTGGTATTTAAATGAAACTCCAAACCAACCGGTAATGCAGGTGTATTGTTGTCAAAATCCAATATCTCCGTTTCAAACTTATCATCCAGGTTACTGCTGGCCGTGTAAAAAAACTGGTGCATATTTTTCTCGTCTTCAATGGCATAAGAAACCGTATCAACAGGTATTTTTGTTTTATCTAAAATAAGGACATGGCAATGGTATTCAATACCCGTATCCAAAGCCAAAGTATCAATAACGGGATTTAAGCCTCCGTCACCATCCAAATCTTCCCACTTATAGCTAAAATGGTATTGGGTATTATTAGGATCATCGTGGTTATAACCATTAATAATGATAGTAGTTAATACTTCCTGCGGATTGGTAGCAACAGGTTGTTTGGGGTCATCTTTTTTACACGAGGAAATGACTAATATGGTAAATACTGTTAGCATAGCTAAAGTACTTAATTGTTTTGTGATGAAATTATTGTTTGTGTTCATGATTTTTTGATTAAATGTTTTTACTGTTATTTTTTTATTGTTTATCTTATCGTCTGTTATTACTTCCCAAACGGAATAGTTAATTTTAAACTAATATTTCTGCCCGGGTCTAATGCGTAATAACGATACCTGCTTAAATAATCGCGGTAGGAGGTATTAAATATGTTTTGTACACCAATACTCCAACGAATATTTGCTTTGGCTATATTACTCCCACCAAAAGCCATATCAAATAATTGATAAGCTGCCGGAGGATTTGTAAAATCTATACCCAAAGGAACTCTTATCTGCTCAAATACATATTGATAATTGACTTGAAAAAAAGCATTTTTTATTTTTTTAAGCGATGATATTTGCCACGTTAAACTACTTTGTATTTTATTAGCCGGCATAAATATTAAGGGCACATTTTTGCTTATATCATTGGCATATAAAAAAGTATAGGCAGTAGTTACATCTATGTTTTTATGCAATTGATAGCTTATATTGGTTTCAAAGCCTTGCAGCAAAGCATTTGTTTGCATATAATTAAACACAGGAAATACACCCCTGAAACTGGTATTAAAAGTGTTGCTCGGCAGGCGGTATATAAAGTTATTGATTACATTATTGTAAAGGCTTATATCAAACGCTAATTTGTTTTTAGCATACTTAAGCGTTAACTCACTATTATAACTTTGTTCCATTTGTAAACCGGCATTACCTTGCTCATAAGTAGCTACTGCTGCATGCAAACCTTGTGCGTACAATTCATTAATACTTGGAGGTCGCCAGGCAGTACTAAAACTACCCGTTATTTTCCATTGCGTATTAAAGAGGTAAGCTACACCCGCAGAACCCGATGCGTTATGGTAATAAAGCGTATTGTTTAACACCACATTGTTTACATTGATATAGCGTGTTAAGTCCATCCAATCATACCGAATACCCGCCTCTGCCTGCCAGTGTTTTTTATTCCATTTTTCTATAATAAATAAGCCATAATTATTACTTATAAAATTAGGAATAAAAAACTGTTTGCCCGTAGCGTAGTTACCTTGGTTGGTATAACTTAAACCCAACAAACCTTTAACACCAAAATACTTTTTGTGTTCGTATTTCACATTTACTTGGTTTGTTGTTAATGTTAAATCGTAAACAGGTTTATCTTTTAAATCGCTGTTGGCATTTAAAAAACTCAATACATCAAATTCCTGTCGGTTATTTACTTGTTGGCTTATGTCTACACTTAACTTACTTACATTTTTAAACTGATAAAACCATTTTACTGCATTTATTATATGCGTAACATCTTGCCTTGGGCGTCCGATCTGATACGTAAAATCTTTAATTACGCTGGGCCTTCCACTAGCAATGGTATTCTCCAAATCAGTTCTGTTGTGTAAATGTGCAGCACGTAATATACCCAGGCTCGATTGAAAATAACTAAACGTATACTCAATGCTGCTATGTTTAAACCGGTATTGCGCAGCCATATTTACATCAAACTCCGTAAAAGCCGTATTGCTTAAAATATATTCAGGTGTTTTCGCATCGCCAGCCTTGCGGTAACTGCTTTGTAAACGCCAGCTTAAATTTTGCTTTTTTAGATGATTACCTTCTACAAATAAACTATTAGCCACTTGCCAGTTATTACTAAACGCATTTAAAGTATAAGCACCGGCTATTCCATTTTGCTGTTTAAAATCTTTAGCCGAAACTTTAATAACACCACCAATGGCTTCCGGCCCATACTGCAAACCACTGGCTCCTTTTATTACTTCTATTTTATTAATGGCAAACGGATCAATTTCAGGTCCGTGGTCGGCACCCCAATTTTGTCCTTCTTGTTTAACACCATTATTTAAAGTAACCAATCTGTTGCTATGTAAACCTCTTATAACAGGTTTGACAATACTTGGCCCACTGCTTAACAAAGTAATACCCGGTGTATTTTTCAGCATTTCACCCATTGTTTGTCCGCGTAAAATATCCAGTTTTTTAGCATCTATAAGCAAATGGTTTTGTAAATTATAATCGCTTAATGCTAAATTTTTATCCGTATTAATCACTACTTCATGCAAATGGTTTTCTTCAGATGCCAGTTCAATTTTCAATAAATCGGTAACAGGTACTTTAACTTTTACCGTAACAGGATGGTAACCTATATAAGCAATGGATAGCTGGTACTTGACTCCTGTTAAATTGGTAAACTCAAAAAAACCTTTGGCATCAGTATAAGTTTTTAACTGGCTGGGCAATAAAGTAACCACAGCGCTTACCAAGGCCTTTTTAGAAACACTGTCCGTAATAATTCCTTGTATGTTATAGGAGGCTTTTTGCTGTGCATAGTTATGGCCTGTAAAAGCCACAAACAATAAACACCCCACAAAAAGTGCTTTTAATTGTGTCAAAATAAAAAAATAAAATGTTTTTTAGATAAGTGTGCTTTACGCACAAAATGAATTCAATTATTTCTACAGACACTGCATTACATGGACTGATTCGTCAAGTCGAAACAATCATGCTGCTTTATCTCAAAATAATTTTTAACTAAAAAAGCTTTGGGGTGGTCCTTTGTTATTGAGCAGTAAAACAAACTGAATTTGTTTATTGATGATGATTTGCTCAAAATAATGTGCTTTAAAAAACTCCATAAAGCTACAAGGGCTTGAAGCTAAACTTATATTTTTTATAAAATGATATTTGCTTACAAAACACTTCTCTCCGCTTTCGTCCACGTGTTGTTCATGGTCACATTGCTTTAAAGAGCTGTCCTGGCAATAATTTTCATCTAACTTACAATGGTGGTCTTCTGTATTTTTTGAAGCACTGGCCACATGATGCACTATTTCCATGTGTTCGTGAAACGCATGAAAAGGAATGAGTGTAGCTATAAAAATAGCTGCAAGCACTAAATGGCAATATGTTTGAATTGTTTTCAAAAAAACCGAAATGCAAAATTAACTTTTGCAAACGTAAAAACTAACCGTTTAAAAAAAGGCGAACTAAAATTTAGTTCGCCTTTTTTATTTGTAAAGACGTTGCATGCAACGTCTTTACAAGATCTCTACCAGATGGGTTAATTACCTAAACTCTTTGTTAAAGCCGCTTTTATAAAGCGTACAAACAAAGGATGCGGGTTTAACACCGTACTTTTATATTCAGGATGAAACTGTACTGCCACAAAATAAGGGTGCGATTTTATTTCAACAATCTCAGCCAGTTTGGTTTCCGGGTTTATACCTGTTATACTTAATCCTTTTTTCTCAAAGTCCTTTTGAAACTTATTGTTAAACTCATAACGGTGGCGGTGACGCTCTGTTATTTTACTTTTTTCATAAGCCTTATATGCCTTACTATCTTTGGCAATTTCACAAGCATAAGAGCCTAAACGCATAGTGCCACCTTTAGCCGTAATATTTTTTTGGTCAGCCATCATATCTATTACCGCATGTTTGGTATGTGCATCCATTTCAGTACTATGTGCATCTTTCCAACCAATTACATTGCGTGCAAACTCAATAACGGCCATTTGCATACCCAAACAAATACCAAAAAATGGAATATTGTTTTCACGTACATATTTTATAGCGGTAATTTTTCCTTCTATTCCCCTATCGCCAAAACCCGGAGCTACTAAAACACCATCCAATTCACCTAATTTCTGCGCTACATTTTCGTCCGAAATTAATTCACTGTGAATATACTGAACCCTTATTCTGCACTCATTGGCAGCACCGGCATGAATAAATGCTTCTATAATTGATTTGTAAGCATCAGGCAATTCAACATATTTCCCCACTAAACCAATTTGCAATTCGTTTTTAGGGTTTTTATGGCGGGTTAAAAACTGTTTCCAGCTATCCAAATCAGGGTCGATTTTAGACGACAACTTCAACCTGTTTAAAGTAATTTTATCCAACTTTTCCTTTAACATCATTAAAGGCACATCGTAAATAGTTGGTACATCCAATGCTTCAATTACCGCATCGGGCGATACATTACAGAACAAAGCTAACTTACGTTTTTGTTCTTTGCTGATTGAATGTTCTGTTCTGCAAACCAATATATCAGCTTGCAAACCACTTTCTAACAATAATTTTACCGAATGTTGGGTCGGTTTGGTTTTAAGCTCTTTGGTCGAACTTAAATAAGGCAATAAAGTTAAATGGATAATTAAACAATCTTCGTCCTTCAATTCCCAATGTAACTGACGAACTGCTTCTATATATGGCAATGATTCAATATCGCCAACCGTTCCACCAATTTCAGTTATTACAATTTCGTACTCACCCGTTTCGCCTAATAATTTTATTCTGCGTTTTATTTCATCTGTAATATGCGGAACTACCTGCACTGTTTTACCTAAAAAAGCACCTTGGCGCTCCTGGTTAATAACATGCTGGTAAATTTTTCCGGTAGTTACATTATTAGCCTGCGAGGTAGGAACATTTAAAAAACGTTCGTAATGGCCTAAATCCAAATCTGTTTCGGCACCATCATCAGTAACATAACATTCGCCATGCTCATAAGGGTTTAAAGTACCCGGATCAACATTAATGTATGGATCTAACTTTTGAATGGTAACAGAATAGCCGCGTGCCTGAAGTAATTTAGCTAATGAAGCAGCAATAATTCCTTTGCCTAATGATGACGTTACACCGCCTGTAACAAAAATGTATTTGGTTTGCATAATTTTTTGTGAATAAAACACAGCTAATGCCTTTACCAAAAACCAATTAAGTATTTTTCCGTAAGCAACAAAGTGTATTTACGGGTCACAAATATAAGTTAATGTGGTTGACAAATTACAAGTCGTTTTCCATATTTTTTAAACATCCTACTTAAGTCCTTTTGTTTAGGTGTTTAAAAAATTCTTTTCGGCTAATTTACCAATTGATCTGCCGCTTTTACGTGCCAGTTATTTTCGTCCTGTATGTAGGTAATAATCCTGCTTTGTTTCAAAGCCACACCAGCAGGCACTCTTATATAAGCTGTCCCTTTAGCCCCTTTTACTTTTTCCGTTTTAAAAACCCTTACTATATTATGGTGGTGCAGTAATTTACCTGCATTTTCTCCTGCAGTTACTTTTGTATAAATATCGTTTTCGGCAATGGCAAAATTAATAAGCAAACTATCCGTTTTTCCTAAAATTTCGTACTCAATGGTAATTGAATCGGCATGAGTTTGGTAAGCGTTGGTGGTAATATAATGGGTACTTGGAATTTTTAAATTTTGTTTTATAAATCCGCTTATATTCTTTTTATCAGAACCCGGCACAGTAAACAATCCATTTAAAAAACTTTGTGGCGTGTACATAGCCTGCCCTTTCATTAAACTCAAATAAGTAGCCTGGCGTTTGGTATTTAAACTATCGCTGTATTTATCAACCCAGCCGCTTTTATCCCACACATCCACATGAAAATCCAATATATAAACCGGTTGAAAAGCACTGTCAACCACATGGCGTAATTCACCTAAAAACTTATCAGCCTCAGGGCAGCTACTACAGCCTTCCGAGCTAAAATTTTCAATTACTACAGATGGTCTGTAAACCCTGCTTGAATCTTTTTTCAATAACTGCGCATAGGCATTATTGAAAAAGAAAACACACAAACAAAAAGCTACTAATAATTTTATATTTACTATTTTCATGAATTGGGTTACACTAAAAATTTTGCCAAAATTATATTATTAACATTTAAAAATTTATCAAAATTGCTTCCGTTATCGTCATATTTATTTCTACTCCCGTTAAAACAAATCTATCTACCGTTAAAATATTTTTTTTGATGGCAAATAAAGCAAGTCCCCTGTCAACTAAAAACTTATTAACAATAACAGTCATTGTTTTGCCTTATCAAACCAATATTTGCATATTGCAAGCATGCAATTCAGTGGGTCTATAAAAACTAAATTACCTAAGGTTAACACCAGTATTTTTGCTGTAATGACAGCTTTGGCTAATGAGCATGGTGCCATTAATTTAGCACAAGGCTTTCCGGATTTTTCTGTATCGCCTAAATTAATTGAACTGGTAAATAAATACATGCAACAAGGCATGAATCAATATGCACCTATGCCTGGCCTATTGAGTTTACGCGAAAAAATAGCACAAAAAACATTTGATTTATACTCAGCCCAATATGACCCCAATACAGAAATAACCATTGTACCCGGGGCTACACACGGCATTTATGCAGTAATGAGTGCTGTTATAAGAGAGGGTGATGAAGTAATAATAATTGAACCTTGTTACGACAGTTATGTACCCGCTATTGAATTAAATGGTGGCAGAGCGGTGTACGTTGAGCTCAAATTACCTGAATTTAAAGTTGACTGGAACGAAGTAAAAAAACTGGTTAACTATAAAACCAAAATGATTATTATAAATACACCACACAACCCAAGTGGCAGTATTTTAAGTTCGCAAGACTTATTGAAACTGGAAAAAATAGTACGTGGCACTGATGTAATAGTTTGCAGCGATGAAGTGTATGAGCATATTATTTTTGATAAAGTAGAACACCAGAGTGTGGCCAGGTTTCCGGCTTTGGCCGAGCGGAGTTTTATCATTTCATCGTTTGGAAAAACATACCACACTACCGGTTGGAAAATGGGCTATATATTGGCTCCGGCTAACCTGACAACTGAGTTACGCAAAGTGCACCAGTTTATGGCTTTTAGCACCAATACACCCATACAGTATGCCATGGCTGAGTTTATGGACGACACCAGTGCTTACAAAGAGTTGAATGAATTTTATCAGGAGAAAAGAGATTATTTCAGAAAACTACTCAAAGGCTCCAACTTTAAGCTAATGCCTTGTCAGGGAAGTTATTTTCAACTGTTAAACTACGCTAAAATAACCCAAGAAAAAGATACTGAGTTTGCAACCCGCTTAACCAAAGAAAATAAAATTGCAAGTATTCCGGTATCCGTTTTCTACCAAAAACATACCGACAATAATTTACTCCGCTTTTGTTTTGCCAAACAAAACGAAACATTGGAGAAAGCAGCAGAAAAACTAGTTAAAATATAAATAGCTATGCAAAACGAGGAAACCGATAAACTCTCCATAACCTTAATACAAAGTAATTTGTTTTGGGAAAATAAACGTGGCAACCTCAATCAATTTGCAAACCGAATTTCGAACCTAACTACCAAAATAGATATTATTGTTTTGCCCGAAATGTTTTCGACCAGTTTTACGATGAATGCCGAAAAACTAAGCGAACCAATGGATGGCATTACCGTTACCTGGATGAAAGAGGTAGCTAATTTTACAGGGGCAGCCGTTTGTGGCAGTGTAATTATTAAAGAAGGCACTGCTGTTTACAACCGCTTTATATGGATAGAACCGGGTGGCTACATTACCTTTTACGACAAAGCCCATTTGTTTAGAATGGGTGAAGAAAATAAACATTATGATGCAGGCAAAACCCGCACCATTATTAACTATAAAGGTTGGAAAATAGCACCCTTTGTTTGTTACGATTTGCGTTTTCCTGTTTGGCTGAAAAGAACCACTTCATTTGATTACGATTTAATGATAGTAGTAGCAAGCTGGCCCGAAAAAAGAAGTGCCCACTGGCAAGTGCTATCACAAGCACGTGCCATTGAAAACCAATGTTATGTAGCAGCACTAAATAGAGTTGGCGAAGATGGAAATCAGGTAACCTTCGATGGTAAATCAGCTTTGTACAACCCGCAGGGGAAAATAATTAACCAGCTTACTTCAGACGAATTTGAAGAAACATACACCATTCATTTACCTGAGTTAAAAACATATAGAAAAGCCTTCCCTGTGTGGCTTGATGACGATGACTTTGAAATAAAAAAATAATACACGCAACTATTTATTTTTAATTACATCAAACAAAAACTAACAAACTTTATTATATATAAACATGAACAGACTTCTTATTCTATTTATTTGCTTCACTTTTTCTTCTCATTTAAGCTTTGCACAAAAAAACAAATCAACTAAAAAAGAAACCGTAGTTGAAAAGGCAAATTTTCAAATGGACGAAATCGAATTTGACTTTGGTGTGGTAAATGAAAACGGAGGATTGCTTATTCACGAATTTTCTATTAAAAACACAGGTAATGTTCCGCTACTTATAAAAAACATTGATCCTGAGTGTGGTTGTACCAAAACCGAATACTCAGACAAACCAATACCTGTTGGCTCAGTTGGTTATATAAAAGCCGTGTTTAACCCGATAGGCAGACCCGGTATGTTTAGAAAAGCCATTACCATATTTACCAATACCGAAAAAGAAAAATCGCAAATATTTTTAAAAGGCAATGTAGCTCCTGCCAAATATGAGTTTAACTCAACCTACACTTACCAGTATGGTTTTTTAGCGGTTAATAACAACACGTTTAACTTTAACGTTTTAAATACCAAATCAGACAGTACTTACTTAAGAATGTACAACCTGAGCAATAAAAAAATAACCATCAACAAAATAATGACTCCTAACAATATTGAAATTACAGGCCCTTATTACGAAATAAGACCTAATACCGATATTGAATTATTGATTAAATACAGGCCTAAAAGCCCCGATGATTTTGGAGACTTTAGTCAGGAAGTAAAACTAATGACCAATGACGATTCATTGCCGATAAAACTCATTTATATTAATTCAACTGTTAAAGAAGACTTCTCCTACTTAGGCCCTAAAGACTTGAAAAAAGCACCTAAGTTTACCATTGATAAGTTAGCCCATAACTTTGGCGATATTGGCCATAAGGACAATATGAATACCGAGTTTACCATAACCAACAAAGGCAAACAGGATTTAATTATCAGAAAAATTAAACGCTCATGCAATTGTGTAAGTGCCGATATGGAAACAATGGTGATTAAACCTAAACAAAAGGTGAAATTAAAAGTGGGTTACACTTCATTTAACACAGTAGGTATTGATTACCGACAAATTAAATTAATTACCAATGATCCTAAAAATCCGGAAATTGTTTTAAATATTATTGCCAATATTGTGCGATAATTTTAAACTTTTTAAATTTGCATTCTCGTTAATTAAACTTTTTTATTGAAAATGATGATGAATAGAATAGCTATTATTTTAGTAAGTTTTATCAG
The DNA here is from genome assembly GCA_040388375.1 of Bacteroidota bacterium. Classification (NCBI taxonomy): domain Bacteria; kingdom Pseudomonadati; phylum Bacteroidota; species Bacteroidota bacterium. The sequence continues at coordinate 148,082 of JAZKBU010000006.1, forward strand.
CGGACTTGCCGGTTCCTATGTGTTTTACAAAACAATTGTTCCTGTAGTACTAGTTCAGGATTTTAGTAACAACAAAACAGAAGCCGAAGTTTCAGCCATCAGTTACAAAGGCAGCAGTTTAAACAATACTGATTTTGTAAAAGCTTCGGCTCTGTCAACACCAAGCGTAGTGTTTATTAAAACATTAAGCAACCAACGCAATTATGTTGATCCTTCATTTGACTTTTTTAACAATTTCGACTTTTTTGGAAGACGCGGTCCTGTAGCCAGCTCGGGCAGTGGTGTAATAGTAAGCACTGATGGTTATATAGTAACCAATTACCATGTAATAAAAGATGCCACCACCATTGAAGTTATTTTAAACAACAACAAACAATCATACCCGGCCAAGTTAATTGGCAGCGATCCATCAACAGACATAGCCGTACTGAAAATTGAAGGCAAAAATTTACCCCACATTGTATTTGGCAACAGCGATGATGTAGCCATAGGCGAATGGGTTTTAGCTGTTGGTAATCCATTCAATTTAACATCGACCGTTACAGCCGGTATAGTAAGTGCAAAAGGCCGTAACATCAATATAGTAAACAACCAGTTTCCTATAGAATCATTTATACAAACCGATGCAGCTATTAACCCCGGTAACAGTGGTGGTGCTTTGGTTGATTTAGAAGGCCGCTTAATTGGTATTAACACCGCTATTTCAAGCCAAACAGGAAGTTATATTGGTTACGGATTTGCCATTCCGGCCAACATCGTTTCAAAAATTTTCCAGGATTTAGTTAAGTTTAAAGAAGTGCAAAGAGGTTACACCGGTATGGACATTGTCGATATAGATAGTCGCTTGGCACAAAAATTAAATATAAGCAATAACTTAGGTGTATATGTAAATTCAGTATTAGCCGAAGGACCTGCTGATAAATCAGGCATTAGAACTGGTGATGTGATTGTTAAAATAAACGGTAAGGATATTGACAGCAAAGCCATATTTGATGAATACATTGCTTATATGCGCCCGGGTGATAAAGCCAAATTCACCTTGCTAAGAAATGGCAAAGAAGTAGAATCGAGCATTGAACTATTAAACAGAGAAGGCACTACCGTTATTATGCGCAAAGGAACTGTTAGTTCAGAGTTATTGGGTGCCGACTTCCAGGCTTTACCTAAACTGGAAAGAGACAAATTGGGTATTAAAAACGGTATTCGCATTAGCAATATACGCAACGGAAAAATTGCCAATATCGGCTTAAACGAAGGCTTTATATTAATTGCCTTAAACAAAAGAGAATACGAACGTCCGGAAGATTTAATTAAAGATTTTGAACAGGTAAGAGGGCAAGTGGTAATGGAAGGTATTATGCCAAATGGTGGCCGTATGGTGTTTAGTACTTACGTGTACTAGCATTTACGCTTTTGCAATATGCCAATAGCTATAATAAACTATATTTGCCCTTTGCATGAGAAAAACTTTTATTACCAACCTAATATTAATGTTGGGTGTAAACCTGCTTATAAAACCCTTTTGGATATTAGGTATTGATAGAGTTGTACAAAACAAATTAGGTTTTGATGTTTATGGGCAATACTATATTTTATTCAATTTTGCCTTACTACTATCCGTTTTACTCGATTTTGGCATAGCCAGTTATACCACTTCCAGCCTTGCCCGTAACCTCAATCTGCTCGAAAAACAGTTTCCTGCTTTACTAACGGTAAAAATTATTTTTTCAGGTATTTACTTATTGGCCACCTTAATACTGGCTATTGTTTTAAACTTTGACAGCAGTATTTGGTATTTGGTTTTTATGCTTGCTATTAACCAGATACTATCGTTTTTTCATATCTATTTCCGAAGCACCATAAGCGGTTTACAACTATTTAAAACCGACTCGCTATTTTCAGTAGTTGATAAGTTTTTAATGATTGTGCTCTGCGTTATTTTAATTTGGGGTAATGTATTTGAGCTTACCATACTTAATTTTATATATGCGCAAACATTGGCTTATTTCCTAAGCGCCCTCGCTTCGTTTTTATTTGTACGCACCAAATTAACACATATTCAATTATCGTTTGATAAAGCAACCCTTTGGCAGGTTTACAAGCAAACAGCCCCTTATGCTTTGCTGGCACTGATAATGACTTTATACACCCGTACCGACAATATTTTAATTGGAAAATTATTACCCGATGGCGATTACCACGATGGTATTTATGCTTTAGGCTATCGCTTATTGGAAGCCGCTAATATGTTTGCCGCTTTGGTATCTATGCTATTGTTGCCCATTTTCTCCAAAATGATTGCCGAAAAACAAAAGCTAATGCCCATTATTGAATTGGCGTTAGGCTTAATGGTAGCTCCGGGTTTAATATTTGGTGTAGCCTGTTTTAGTTTTCAAAGCGAAATAATGCTTTTGCTTTCGCCCAATGCTACTAATTATGCTATCAGTGTTTTTGGTTATGTAATCCTTTGTTTTATACCACTCACTTTTATGTATATTTTTGGCACCTTATTAACAGCCAATACATCCCTTAAAACATTAAATATATTAGCCGCTATAGCTTTTGCTATTAATTTTATTCTAAACCTCATACTTATTCCTAAGTACCAGGCTTTAGGCGCAGCCTATGCAGCTATTATTACTCAAGGTTTTATTGGTTTAACCAATACCATTTATGCTTATAAAATATTAAAACTACCTTATAACTTAATGCTGTATTTTAAGTTACTGATTTTATTAGTTTTAGTAATACTTGCCGCCACTATTTGCAAAACATATACTATTGCGTTAATTCCCTCGTTAATAGTGCTTGGATTTGTTGGTTTTTTAACAATTTTTGTTTTTAAACTGTTGGATATAAAGCAGCTAAACGTTTTATTAAAGAGCAAATTCAATTAAAATTTCGCACCTAAACATATTTTTATATTTTTGGCCTATTCATAATTAAACAATGACGCAAGAAAAAAGAACGTACTATTTTGAACTAGTTGATGTAGTAAAATTCCTGATTAAGTATAAAAAACCACTTAGTATTATATCAATTGGTGCAGCTATTGTTGCTATTATATTTTCAAGCCCTTGGTTTATTAAACCTTTGTATAAATCAACCGCGGTATTTTATCCTTCTACCAATAACTCTATTTCCTCAGCATTACTTTCAGATACCAGGGTAAAATCAAAAGATCCGTTGGAATTTGGAGAACAAGCCACCGCACAGCAGTTTATTCAAATGCTTGAAAGCGATAATTTAAAAAACAGGGTAATTAGTAATTTTAAATTACGCGAGCATTATAAAATAAGCGAAAGCGATGGCGAAAAAAATTACAAAATGGGTAATTTGTACAAAAAAAATATAAGTGTCCGTAAAACCCCCTATGCCTCTATTGAAGTAAGCGTATTAGACGAAGTGCCTGAAAAAGCAGCAGAAATAGCCAATGGTATTATAGTTTTATTAGATAGCGTAAAAACAGATATACAAAGAAGAGTAGCCTTACAGGCACTGGCCATTGTGGAGCAACAATACAAAAACAAAGAGGCCGAAGTAAACCAGATTAAACAAACCATGCGCGACTTAGGTGCTAAAGGTGTTTATAGTTTTGAAGAGCAATCAAAAGCCTTAACAGAATTAGCAGGAAAAGGTGGCAACCAGGACTATATTAAAAAACAACAAGCCAGTTTAGCGCAATATGGTAGCGAAGCTCTTTCATCACAAGAAACATTGGTGCTTGAGTTAGAAAAGCTGAGTGATTTACGCAAAAAACTAGAACAGGCAAATGTAGATGTAAATGCTACCTTGAGTAATGTATTTGTATTACAACAAGCAACAGCGGCTGAGAAAAAAGCGTATCCTGTTAGATGGTTAATTGTAGCCATATCAATAATGGGTTCTTTTATTATGGGCTGTATCGTGTTATTGTTTACCGAAAAAATTCGCCAAATAAATATTAACGCATAATTTTGGAGTTAAAGCAAAATCAAACTTGGTTTTATGGTATTGGCATTGCATATATTATTTTAAATGCAATAGCTTTATCGTTTGGCTTTGAGTGGTTAGCTGTTTTACCAGTAGTGGCACTTATTTTATTAGCTGCTATTTTCCGTTCCGATTTATTAATATTATTCCTTTCCTTTATTATTCCCCTGTCAATTGAATTTGACAGTATTGGCGGTGGCTTAGGTATTAGCTTACCTGACGAGCCTTTACTTATGCTGTTAACGAGTACCGTTATTTTTAAATACATTATTGATGGCAACTACGATTACAGGATTTTTAAACAACCCATCACCATTGCCATATTTATCAATACTGCCTGGCTCTTGTTTGACTGTGCTTTTAGCGACCATGTATGGGTATCTATTAAATTTGTTATAGCCCGTATCTGGTACATTACTACTTTTTACTTTCTGGCCGTAGTATTGTTTAAAAACATAAAAAACATCCATGCTTTTATCTGGCTGCATATAGCAGGTTTGTTCATCGTTATTGTTTACACCTTTGTACAACACAGCCAATACGATTTTGCACAAATAGTTTCCTTTACCATTATGCAACCCTTTTATGTGGGTCATGGTGTGTATGCAGCGGCTATAGCCTTTTTTATACCTTATTTGTTTTTAAACCTGTTGTATGCTTATCGGTTAAAAATATCACCTTGGTTACTCAGCGTAACAGGTGTTATGTTGATGGCCTTTATACTGGGTGTTATATTTAGCTATACACGTGCGGCTTGGTTAAGCCTTGCTGCTGGTTTTGGCTTACTTTGCCTTATATGGATAAAAATTAAATTCCGTTTTTTATTAGCTGCTTTTATAGCTGTTTTATTAGTGGTATATATAAACAGCGATGAAATTATTTATCGCTTATCCGATAACAAACAAAACAGTGCCGAAGGCTTTGACAGGCATTTAGAATCGGTTAGTAATATCAATAACGATGTATCAAATTTAGAACGTGTAAACAGGTATGTGGCCGCACTCAATATGAATAAAGAACGCCCTTGGTTAGGCTTTGGACCCGGTACTTTTTCATTTGCATACGGAGTATACCAGGAACCTGAATTTGAGACAGAAATTACTACTTATTTTGGCGATGTGGGCGCTTCGCACAACGAGTATCTAGGACCTTTGGCAGAGAGTGGCTGGCCGGGCTTATTAACTTTTTTATTTATTATTTATTTGGTGTATAGTGTTGGTTATAAAATTATTTTCAAAACCAATAATATCGAAGTGAAAATTATTGCCATATCAACCTTAGTAGGTTTATTTACTTACTTAATACATGGCCTTTTAAACAGCTATAGCGAAACTGATAAAATAGCGATTATTCTATGGGGCAGTTTTGCTATTATTACTGCATTAAATCAATACCACTTTCAGTCGTCAGACGAAGTAGATAACTCCCCTTCCCTAAGCAATTAAATTACTTTTCATAAAAAATAGTTCTGACTATCAGTCAATTGTATTTTTATTTATAAATTAGTTTATAATATAAACTAATTTATAAATATTTGCTCCATCAAATTAAAAATACAAACAATATGAAACACTTATTTATTTTACTAATCAGTTCATTTGCTTTTGGCAGCGCTGTAGCCCAACAAGTAGAACCTTTACCAAACGGAAATTTTGAACAATGGGATTCTATTGACGGTTATGCAAATCCCCGTAATTGGTACACACTTAACGAATTAATTGTTTTCGGTTTCCAGGCCACTACCGAAATGACTACAGATGCACACAGTGGTAGTTATGCAGCAAAACTGGAATCAAAAGATGGTCAGTCTGCCGACTTATCAGGTGTAATTTGCACCGGCCCTATTTTAAACGCAAGCGGACAGCCTGATTTTTCGCACATGAAAATTGCTTTTAACAAACGTCCTTCGGCACTTCGTTTCTTTTACAAAACCACATTCAATCTTCCTGACACTGCAGTATTGGGTTACTTTTTAACCAAGTGGAATGCTACTACTCAACAAACTGATACCATAGGAATGGCGCAGGCCGAATTATTCGGAACCTTTAGCACCTACCAACAAGCAGTAATCAATTTTGAATATTTTTCCAATGCAACACCGGATTCTGCTTTTTTCATTGCTTCATCAAGCATAGATGGATTTAACCCAACCGTTGGTTCTACGCTTTACTTAGACGATATGGATTTGTTGTATTATGCTGCAGGAGTGAATGAAACGACTGCAAACTTAAACCGCTTAACCGTTTGGCCTAACCCAACCAACGCTACTATTCATGTAAGTGCTGGTGAAAAAATACTAAACGTTAGCATTTTTGATATGGAGGGTAAGTTAGTTTACGAGGCTAAGCATAACGATACACAATACCAGGCTGATTTAAGCAACTTAAAAGAAGGCTTGTATATTTTACAAACCGAACATGCATCAAGCATTAACCGTACAAAAATTTTAGTTAAGTAATAGTGCCATGAAAGAGAAAGAAGCTATTTTGTTAATTGAGGAAATGATTAGCAAAACAAAAGAAGATATACGCGACAATGGATTTCTCTATTATTTCTGGGGTTGGTTGGTATTTATAGCTGCCCTCCTTAATTATACTATTCTCCACTTTGATTTGTTTGAGTTTCATGGTTTACCCTGGATGGTATTAATGCCATTGGGTGGTATAGTAACAGCTATTATTTCAAGGAAAAATGCCAAACTAAGAGTGAAGGTTAAAACTTATGTATCTCAGAGTATGTCAGTTTCGGTTACTGCTTATGCTATATCGCTATTTATTGTTTGTTTTGCCATGCCGGCAGGTGAACAATGGAAAGCCTTTTACCCAACCATTATGCTCATTTATGCTATCTGGCTTTACATATCGGGTGGTTTATTAAAATTTAAACCTCTAATGTGGGGAGCAGCTTTAAACTGGTCATTGGCTTTAACAGGCTATTTATGGGCCAGTACCGAAGTACATTTATTACTAATAGCACTCGGTGTATTGGGTGGTTTTATTATTCCCGGCTACTTATTAAAAATGAAAGCAAACAATAGTGTTCAAACAGCTTGATCCCATATTACACTCGCAACTTCGCTTGGCTATTATGTCGTTATTAATGACCGTAGAAGAAGCTGAATTTAATTACCTGAAGGAGAAAACAGATGCTTCTTCAGGTAATTTGAGTGTGCAAATAGATAAACTAAAAAAAGCCGAATACATTACGGTAAACAAAACTTTTAGAGACAACTACCCGCTTACCATTTGCAAAAAAACCGATAAAGGGGCTAAAGCTTTTGCCAAGTATGTAGAAAACCTAAAAAGTTATTTAAATTGATTGCTTCACTAGGCTGCATCATAAGCCTGTAAACGGGAATGATTATACAGGGCCATTCCTTCTTTTTTCAGAACATCTAATTATCAGCCCATTCACCTGTTTATTGGCTTCCAAAAGCAAACAAATTATATAACATATATCTATAAATTTTTAATTGCTAAATTGGTGTAAACTGCTATTTTCGTGCGCACTTTAAAAGAATTATAATTTTACAAAATGAATATACATGAATATCAAGCCAAACAAATTTTAAAATCGTTTGGCGTTGCTGTGCAAGAAGGCATAGTTGCAGAAAATGCTGATGAAGCCCATGCTGCAGCGTTAAAATTAAAAGACCAGTTTGGTAGTGATTTTGTTGTGGTAAAAGCACAAATTCATGCCGGTGGCCGTGGTAAAGGTAGCATTATAGGAAAAGAGCAACGCGGTGTTGCTGTTGCTAAAAATGCTGATAAAGCCAAAGAAATTACAAGCAACTTAATTGGAGGTACTTTAGTTACTATTCAAACAGGCCCTAAAGGTAAATTAGTAAGCAAAGTTTTAGTAGCGCAAGATGTATATTATCCGGGTCCTAACGAGCCTAAAGAATATTATATGAGTGTAATGCTTGACAGAGGTCAAAGCAAAAACATTATTGTTTACAGTACTGAAGGTGGAATGGATATTGAGCACGTAGCTGAACATACTCCACACTTAATTCATAAAGAAACTATTGACCCTAAAGTAGGTTTACAAGCTTTCCAGGCTCGTAAAATTGCTTTTAACTTAGGTTGCGAAGGTGAAGCTTTTAAACAAATGGTAAAATTTGTTACTGCTTTATACAAAGCTTATGTAAATTCAGATGCAGCTATGTTTGAAATCAATCCTGTTTTAAAAACCAGCGATGATAAAATTATAGCGGTAGATGGTAAAGTTGATATTGACGATAACGCTTTATACCGTCATGCTGATTACGCAGCTATGCGTGATACGGCTGAAGAAGATCCAACAGAAGTAGAAGCTAAAGAATTTAACTTAAACTATGTAAAATTAGACGGCAACGTAGGTTGTATGGTTAATGGTGCAGGTTTAGCTATGGCTACTATGGATATTATTAAATTAAGCGGTGGCGAGCCTGCTAACTTCCTTGATGTTGGAGGTAGCGCTAATGCTAAAACAGTAGAAGCCGGTTTCCGTATTATTTTAAAAGACCCGAACGTAAAAGCTATCTTAATTAATATTTTTGGTGGTATTGTTCGTTGCGACAGAGTTGCACAAGGTGTTGTTGATGCTTACCAGTCAATTGGTAATATTCCGGTACCTATTATAGTACGTTTACAAGGAACAAATGCGGAAGCAGCTAAAAAATTAATTGACGAAAGCGGATTAAAAGTTTACTCTGCTATCGTATTAAAAGAAGCAGCTGATTTAGTTCAGAAAGCAGTAGCAGGAACTATTTAATACAGCTTAATTATATTTTTAAAAAGACCGGACTTGTAATGAGTCCGGTCTTTTTATTTATACAGTTTAAGATTACTTTTACCCTCACGTTTTGAAATGGCTTCAGCAATGAAAAAAATAGCATTAATAGTAGCAGGTGGTAGCGGAACCCGTATGGGAGCAGATGTGCCTAAACAATTTTTACTGATAGGTAATAAGCCTGTTTTAATGCATACGATGGAAGCCTTTCATACAGCAAAGGTTGATGAAATATTGATTGTTTTACCCAGCAGTGAATTTGATAGCTGGCAAAACTTATGTAAACAATACAATTTTAAAATTCCGCACCAGGTAATAGCCGGTGGCGATGCCCGTTTTTATTCGGTACGCAACGGGCTTGACCAAATAGATAATAACAGCTTAGTAGCCATACATGATGGGGTAAGGCCCTTTATTACAACCGCTATTATTGAAAACAGTTTTAGTACCGCACAGGCAAAAGGCAATGCAGTAGTCAGTGTGCCTTTAAAGGACTCTATACGCAGGGTTGATTTATTAAGCAACAGAAGTGCAAACAGAAACAATTACTACTTAATACAAACGCCACAAACTTTCCAAAGCAAGCTTATTAAAGAAGCTTATGCAAAGGCTGAACATATTAATTTTACTGACGATGCGGGTGTATTGGAAGAAAACGGGCATGCTATCCATTTAATACATGGTGATTATAAAAATATAAAAATAACTACGCCTGAAGATTTGATTATAGCGGAAGCTTTTTTGAAGCAGACTTCGACTCCGCCTGACACAACATCCATTCATTAAGCTCAGTCAAAGTCGAGCTAAAACTTAGTTTTGAAACTTGCTGTAAGTGCCTTTACTTTGCCGGCTACTATTATGGCAAAAGAAAAACCAGGCATTCCTAAAGGTACCCGCGATTTTGGACCTCAGGAGGTTGCTAAAAGAAAATATATATTAAACACCATTGAGCAGGTTTTTATAAAATACGGCTTTATGCCTATTGAAACACCTACCATGGAAAACCTAAGTACCTTAACCGGTAAATATGGCGATGAAGGTGATAAGCTTTTATTTAAAGTATTAAACTCAGGTGAATATTTAGACAAAGTAACGCCTGAAATACTTGCTACCAACAACACACAATTAGCCACTAAACTTATTTCGGAAAAAGGTTTGCGTTATGATTTAACTGTTCCTTTTGCCCGTTACGTGGTAATGCACCAAAACGAAATTACTTTCCCTTTTAAACGCTACCAAATGCAGCCTGTATGGCGTGCAGACAAGCCACAAAAAGGCCGCTACCGCGAGTTTTGGCAGTGCGATGCAGATGTGGTAGGCAGCGATAGCTTATTGAATGAGCTGGATTTAATTCAAATATACCATGAGGCTTTTTCGCAATTACATATTCCTTATGAGTTGCGTTTTAACAACAGGAAAATATTAGCAGGTATAGCTGAAGTAGTAAAAGGTATTGAGCATTTAAATACCATTGCTGTAGCTATTGATAAGCTGGATAAAATAGGAACGGAAGGGGTAAGCAAAGAATTAAATACACTTGGCTTTACGGAAAGCGAAATCAATACTTTGTTTGATATTATTGCCATTAAAGGCAGCAATACTGAAATGCTTGCTACACTTAGTGGTAAATTACAGGCATCAACCGAAGGTTTAAAAGGCATTGAAGAATTGTTATTTATACTTAACCTGAACCAGTCAACCAATCAAGATATAAACCTGAAACTTGACTTTAGTTTAGCACGTGGCCTCTCCTACTACACGGGTTGTATTTTTGAAGTAGCTGCAACTGAAGGCTCTTTAAAAAGTAGCATTGGCGGTGGCGGACGTTATGATAACTTAACGGGTATATTTGGTTTAAATGGCGTTTCGGGTGTAGGTATATCGTTTGGCTTGGATAGAATATATGATGTAATAGAGGAGTTGAATAAATTCCCTGTTGCGTTGAACCAATCAAGCACCAAAGTATTGGTTTGCTGCTTTGAGGAAAACGATTTACCACAAGCATTACAAACTTTAAAACAACTACGCGAAGCAAACATTGCTGCGGAGATATATGCTGATAAAGTAAACCCTAAAAAGCCATTGGAAAAGCCTATTAAATATGCTACAGGTAAAAAAATTCCTTATGCACTTTTATACAATTCGGATGGCAGCTTAACTTTAAAAAATCTAGTGGCAGGTACGCAGGAAAATGTATTGCTTAATGCTGCCATTAATCAAATTAGCCAATCTGTTTAACTCCATATATTTATTATTTGTTTCATGAATAAAATACTTGTAAGCCTCGCGCTTATTATGCTTTTAATGTCGTGTACTAAAGAAGAAAGTACATTATCCATTAAATTAAATAGTGTGGTACTTACCGAACTCGGTGATTCAGCCACGCTCAGCTGGACCGTAGCTAATAGCTCTTCAAAAATTGAGTATTTCCGTTTATCAGGTAATTTTGACGGGGGCGAGAGTATGGATTTTTATAACAATAACAACCACATTACTATTAAGATTCCAACCGTTCCCTTGTTAACTTTTCAGGTAACTGCTTTTTCAAGTAAAGACATTGATTTGGCTAAAAGTAATATTATTACTATCACCAAACCCGGCATTAAACTACTTAATATGGATGTCAAAGATGGCCTATACGATAACTTGAATAATAATATTGTACTTGTTGACCCTATAGGTAAAATTGCCTTATACAGTTTAAATACCAATAGCATTGTAAACATGGTTACTTCTAATTCTAAATTAGGTTATTGCGATTTAATAGTAAATCAGGATACCGCAAAACTGATAGTACCCAGAAACGATGGTTGGGTATTTATATACAACGCTAAAAACCTTGAATTGATTGACCAGGTTCAAATACATAATGCTCCTTTAACAAGTGTTATTAGTCAAAGTGATTTATTTTTTTCTTCAAGCTCAACAGGTTCTACTTTTTTTCAGGTATACAATAGAAAAACAAAAACAACTGTTCATGCTGATGTAAATTCTCAAAAAGAATATCGAATGAAAGTAATACCTGAATCACTCCCGGCCATTTTACAAACCAATCAAAACAACAAGTTATGTATTAAACGATTTTCTGATTTAGGTAACATAACAGATACAAAAGAATACAAAGGCTCTCCATTAAACGCCAGTACAACGGATATATTAGAGATGTCGCCTGCAACCAAAAAAATTGCTACTTCAAACAGGGGAATTATTTTAAACACCAATTTAGGCTATTTAGCCACCTTAAAGACAGATAGTGCTACGTGGTTTACTGCCTTTGCTTTCGATAGTGATAAAAAAGAAATTATTGGAGCTACTACACTAAAAAATATCCAGTTTTATGCGGAGGCTAATTATCAAAAAACCAAAACGATTAAAACCGAAGGATACCCAGTTAAAATACTTAAAGTACCCGGAAAAGTAGTATGTATAAGCTCTATACTCAAACCAGTTGAGTCGGTTGAACCAGGTCAAGAAGGAAATGTTAAGCCCAATAGTTTTGTAGAAATATTTGAAAATTAATGAAAAAAATACTAATAATTTTTTTAGCGTTTATTGCTTGTACTGCTGCTTGTAAAAAAGAAGAAACAAGTACTGATAGCAGCACAGATTTTAAAGATGCCATTATACTCAATGAACCTAAAATATATGGAGATTCTGTTGTGGTATTAACATGGTCTATAAAAGACCGAAGTAAATTTAAATCCATAGTAATTATAAGAAATGACAACATCAATAATGCTCCTCCTTCTTTTATAGGTGTTAGCTTAGATTCCTCACAATATATTGACACCCTTATTCCTTACTGTCCTCGATTTGACTATAATATCAGGGGCTACATCAAAGGGACTAATTCGCAATTCTATTTTAGCAATTCGTACTATTTTTTCGATAATGAAATAAGTAAGTTTGAAATAAAACCAACCAATATACTGCACGATAAAGAAAATAAGTTTATTTATTTCTTTGAATCGAATGGCAATATCAGCTTATACGATATTGCTAAAAAGGCAATAATCAAAACGGTAACAATAGGTAATGGAAACGGTAATTGCGATTTTGGGTACTATAATGGTGTACAAGAACTTTATATACCAGATGACAATGGTTGGTTATATGTATACGATGCGCAAAACCTCACTGAAATTACTAAATTCAATGTGGGTAATAGTTTAACAAGCGTGGTTGAAAACAACAATATTCTTTTTATTTCAAACACCTTGGGTTTTGACAATTCTTTGATTGCTTTTGACAGAGCTACCGGAAAAAATATATCAACGCAGGTAACGGATAAAATTGTTTGTTTAAAAAAAGTAAGCAATACTCAAACCAATTTATGGGCGTTGTGTGAAAGCAGTTGGAATAATTTCAGCTATTTTCAATACAATAATCAAAACAATCCCATTAATTCACCTAATCAGCTTAGCTTAACTTTCCCCGCAGATATTTTTACTTTCCCTTTTGAGTCATCTCCCCAAGGTAATTATATGCTTTTTTCGTCAGGCGGGAATATTATAACACAGGATTATATCATAAAATATAATTTACCCAAAGGCAATTATAAATTCAGTTCTTTTACTATTGATAAAGAAAATAATAGAATATTGGGCACCACCAGTAGTAAAACAATAGAGGTATATGATGCGACTACTTTTAAATTTATTAAATCTATTCGCACCAAAACATATCCTATGCATGTAGTTATACAAAACAACCGCTTAATATGCGTTGGTAGTTTAGTAAACCTGACTCAAGACAACTATTCGAATACAGATAAAATTACTGTTGAGGAGTTAAAGTACTAGGTACTTAATTATTTCAGTGGAATTTTTATTTCTGTTTGTCCTTCGGCATAACTGGTTATTTCGTAAGGATTGAACATAAAAACCAAGGTATCTTTTAACAGGCCAAAGTTGCCGTTTAAGCTGAATTTATTTTTTTCAAACCAATAACCCTGGTCATTAATTTCGGTAGCGGTATCAATGCTTTTTTGTTTATAAAATAATTGCTGTGCCAGGCTGTTTAGTTTAACAGTATCAGGGTACAATTCAGCCAGGCGCACTTGCTTTCCGTTTTCCCTGTTAAACACATAATACAAGGTGCTGTAATTACCATGTGCCCCACCCATATAATCGTAGTTTTCGTTTTTCAGCGTTAAGTACTTTTCATTATGGAAAGCTACATGCAGCTTTAAATCATACTGGTAAGTTAATGGAAAATCGGCCTGGTTAAACTCTTCAAAATCGCGTAAATAACTTTGATAAAAACTATCGGCTTCGGCTTTTACCATTTGTTGCAGGCTTTCGCTATTACTGCTTTTTCTGAAAAAATGTTGTGCAATAAAAGCATTCACAGAATCAACTAAAACGGGATTGCCTCCTGCTAAAATGGGAATGCTTGTAGTAAATGAACAGCTGCGTGAGCTGTCGTTGGCAATAGGTAATTTGGTTTCAGTAAAAGTATAATTACTGTAAGTAAAAGGCTTTGGTTCCTGTTGACTGCAGGCAGCAACAAAAACCAAAGCTATAATGGCTAAAACTATATTACAGTTTAGCTTCGCCATACACTTTTTGAATAGTAGCATATGCCTGGTTATTGACAGTAGTTAATGGTAGGCGCACTATATTTTTGCAAATACCCATTAAGCTTAACAATGCTTTTATACCACCCGGGTTTCCATCTAAATAAATAGATTTCATGCTGCTGTATAACTCATAGTGTAAGGTGCGGGCTGTTACAATATCGTTGTTCAATGCGGCACGCACCATGTTTGAAAATTGTTTTGGATACGCTTGCCCTATTACGGAGATAACTCCGTTCATACCCATAGCTATAAACGGAACGGTTAAATTATCATCGCCACTCAATACTTCAAAGCCTTTAGGTGCCTGGTGTATTAAATCCATAAATTGTTCAGCATTGCCACTGGCTTCCTTTACGGCTATAAATTTATTGCTGGCATTGGCTAAACGCAAAGTTGTTTCTGCGTTCATATTGCTGCCCGTGCGGGCAGGTACATTGTAAATAATAATTGGTTTGGCACTGACATTGGCCACCGCCATAAAATGTTGGTATATACCTTCCTGGCTTGGTTTGTTATAATACGGACTTACTGATAATACGGCATCGTAACCAGTAAAATCAAAAGCTTTTATATACTCCGTTAATTCGGCTGTATTGTTACCTCCTAAACCGGCTACACACTGCACCCTGCCCTTTACCTGCTGTTGAATAAAAGCATATACTGCCTTTTTTTCATCGTTACTCAGCGTAGCTGTTTCGCCTGTGGTTCCAAGCGCTACAACATACTCAACACCTCCGGCTATAACGTGTTCTATTAGGTTTGATAAAGCATCAAAGTCAATAGATAAATCATCGTTAAACGGAGTTACAAGGGCTAATCCGGTTCCTTTCATTTTTGTTGGTTTTGTTAGGTATTATTTTATTTGCGAGCTATTAAAAATATATCCCAGGTTGTATCTAAACTATCGGTAGTTAAATAAAAATCTTTGGTGCTTATTTTCAACGTATCGTTATTGGTTTCTTTTAAGTTTTTGCGCATTAAGCTGGTTAAAAAATTATAGGGTGCTACCAACCAGTTTGACGGTAACATTTTATGCAAGCCCAATGGGTCAAGCATTAGTATTTTTTTAACCCATTTTGAATTGTCGGCATAGTATTTATTTACCACATCGTTGCCCTGCAATCCTTTTAACTCTATGTTTTCAAATACGCTGCCAGCTTCTTGTTTCATTTCATCGAAAGTGTACTCATGTACGTGAAACGGGTTGCGGGCAATACTCATTTTTATATTGGGGGTAGTGCATAAAAATATACCTCCCGGTTTCAATACGCGTTTTACATCGGCCATAAAGGCTTTGCGTTGTTCTATATGCTCAATAAACTGAAAGGCCGTAACCACATCCACACTTTCGTCAGCCAAAGGTATAGGTGGCACTTTGCCCGATTTAAAAGTTAAATTGGTTTTGGCTGCATGTTTTTTCCTGGCTTCTTCAATAGTTACTTCGCTGTAATCAACACCTACAGTGGTAGCGGTAAAATCGGCTAAATGTTGGGTTCCGTAACCATCAGCACAACCTATATCGGCTGTGTTTTTACCTTTTACAAAGGCTTCGGCAAACTCGTACGCAAAAAAACATCTTTGAACCGTTACGTTATTACTATCTTCAAAACTAGGTCTTTCTCTGTCAAACATTAAAAAAATGGAATTAAATGAAGGGCGAAAGTAATTAATTTTTACAGAAAAAAAATGACTGCGGGGGCTTTTAACTCGGTAAAAATTTACGCTGCAAAGGGGCTGCAAAAGCCTTATTTTAAGCGTCATTTTTTTTGATTTTAATCATTGACACCAAAATATAGATAAAATGTGCTTTTAAAAGTGAAATAAAAAAATACTTTCGCAGGATATTTATTAATCATAAGAACCTGAATATGACAAACATTTCTATCGTTGATAGGATTTTGAAAAGTGCTTCAAAAGCACACCAAAACCTTACCCCTGCTGAATTAGTTAGCCACGCTGTAATAAATGGCGAAGGTGTATTAACTGATACTGGCGCGTTAATGGCTGATACTGGCGAATTTACCGGACGTTCTCCTAAAGACAAATTTTGTGTGGTTGATAGCAAAACAGAAAACACTGTTTGGTGGGGCGATGTAAACAATCGTTTTGAGAGCGACAAATTTGAAAAATTAATGAACAAGGTAATTGCTCATTACGCAGGTAAAAAAGTTTACATGCGCCATGCTTATGCATGTGCTGACCCTCGTTACAGACTAAACGTAACGGTGGTAAATGAAACTGCTTACCATAATTTATTTTGCAATAACTTATTTTTACGTCCTGAGGCTAGCGAATTACCTAATTTTGAAACAGAGTGGTTAATTTTAAATGCCCCTAGTTTTAAAGCGGTAGCTGCTGAAGACGGAACCCGTCAACATAACTTCTCTATCATTGATTTTTCGAGAAAAATTATTTTAGTAGGTGGTAGCGGTTATACCGGTGAAATGAAAAAAGGTATTTTCACGGTATTGAATTATGTATTGCCACAAGAACGCAATACTTTATCAATGCACTGCTCGGCTAATATTGGTAAAAAAGGCGATACTGCTGTATTCTTCGGTTTATCAGGCACAGGTAAAACTACTTTGAGCGCTGACCCTGAACGTAAGTTAATCGGTGACGATGAGCACGGTTGGGCTGAAGATTCGGTATTTAACTTTGAAGGTGGTTGCTACGCTAAATGCGTTGATTTAACCAAAGAAAAAGAGCCACAAATTTTTGATGCGATCCGTTTTGGTTCATTGGTGGAGAATACCCGTTTTATTCCGGGCACTTCAACTGTTGACTATACTAACATTTCGGTAACTGAAAATACACGTGCTGCTTACCCAATTGATTTAATTGATAATATAGCGGTACCTTCAGTAGGTAAAACACCTGAAAATATTTTCTTTTTAACGGCTGATGCTTTTGGTGTATTACCTCCAATTTCTAAATTAAACGTAGGTCAAGCTATGTATAGCTTTATTAGTGGTTATACGGCTAAAGTGGCCGGAACTGAAGCCGGAGTTACTGAGCCATCGGCTACTTTCTCTGCTTGTTTTGGTAAAGCATTTTTACCATTGCACCCGGGTAAATACGCTGAGTTATTAGGTAAAAAATTAAAAGAAAATCCTAACGTAAACGTATGGTTAATTAACACAGGCTGGAGCGGTGGCGCTTATGGTACTGGTTCACGTATGAAATTATCGTACACCCGTGCTATGATTACAGCCGCTTTAAATGGCGACTTAAACAACGTAACATTTGAGCAACACCCTGTATTTGGTTACCAAATGCCAACAGCTTGTCCTAATGTACCTGTTGAAATATTAAACCCACGTAATACTTGGGCTGATAAAGATGGTTACGATGCACAAGCGAATAAATTAGCTGGCATGTTTGTTAAAAACTTTGAGCAATATGCAAGCGGTGTAAGCGAAGAAATATTAGCAGCAGCTCCAAAAGTATCTGCACATTCATAATTAAATAAAAGATTGGTGGAGGACACCAACCTTGAACATAAAGAAAAAGCGACTCGAAAGGGTCGCTTTTTTTTGTTTGGGTTGATGCAGCTATTGCAGGCGTCAATCTTCAGATGCTGTAGATGTTGGCAAGGACTCCAACGTGAGCTAAAAGATTATTATAACTTTTTTCTACTACCCAACTGGTGATATGTTAGATACTCTTTATTGGGATAATGTTTTTCATCATCAGGAAGTTTAATTTTTTTTCTATGCAATTTCAAAGTATTTAATTTATCATAATTAGAATGTAGACCTGTTTTTTCATTCGGGTCAAAATAAGAAATAGTATAATCTTGATTAACCGTAATTATTCCACTATCAAATAGTTTATGGTGATTTGAACAAAGTAACAAGCCATTCCTAATATCTAATCTTTGATTTAAATTTGATTTAGAATACGGAATAATGTGAGAAGAATCTAAAGCCTCTTCAAAACTTAAACCACAAAAAGAGCAGGAATAATCATAAACTTTTAAAAGTGCCAGTCTAAACATCTTTTGAGCCATACCTCTTACTTTCACTCTTGTGTAAACTTCAGATGATTTTTCTGGAAAATTAATCAATTGTTTAACTATTCTATGTTCTCTATATCCAAGCTCCGCATATTCAAATGGATTACTTGATTCATCCCATTTATATTCTAAAACATCAGATTTCTCTAAGTTGTAATCACTAACATCAGAATTAAGAAACTTCTCACTTGGTAAGCGTGTACTCTTGATTACAACTAAGATTGTCAAAGGAGGAAGATTGTTTTTTTTACAATAATCCTGAATAAGGTCCAATACAAATCTAATGGCTCTAGGATGTGTACCTATCTCCTCTGCAAGAGACCCATAGGTAATATTTATCTTCTTAATAGCACATTCCACAAGGACATCCCACGCATAAAAAGCTCTCTCTTCTTGATTAACTCTCAATTTCATAATATCAATTTATAGGTAATATCTTTCCCCGCTGGTTTGGATTTGTAATCCGCTTTTTTACCATGCTAATAATGTATTAAGTAGTCCTTTTCCTCCGGCATAATTAATGGCTGAACTAAATTTATACTGCTCTGCATATTCAACTATTTCTGCTTTAACAGGATTGTTATGGATATAATCAATCTTTTGTTTTAAAAACTCAAAGCTATAGATTGGTTTGGCTTCATTTCCGTCTTGCCAAAATGTATAGTTTTTTATCTTTTTATCATTTCTACCTGCATATTCAAACCTATTCAACATCCATTCTTTTCTACTTTCATTTTCTACTAATATGGCTGCTGTAATTTTTTTGCTTGTGTATTTTTTAAAATCACGCATAGTGTCAGATAAATGAAAACCAGGTTTGGACGCAGCCACTAAATGTATATGGTTTGACATGATAACCCAAGCATATAATTCTAAACCTTTTTCATTCATACAATACCTTAACGAATCTATTATTATATAGCGATAAATTGGGCGTGTAAAAACATCAACCCAATCAACAACTGTTGAAGTTAAGAAATACATTCCATCTTTGTCGGTTATGGTTTTTAAAGGCATATAACAAATGTATTAATTGATATTGATTTTTTTCGCATTACAAATGCTCATAGTAATTAAGTGCGGTTTGCAAAACCGCACCAGCTGTCTGAATAGTATTTGGTTTGGATGTTTACTCGCTGGTTTGGATTTGCAATCCAAATCATACATTATAAGGATTTGTAATCCGCTTTTCACCACCGTGTTCATTAGGCAGATGTATTCATTGGTATTGATATTTTCCGCATTACAAATGCTTATAATAATTAGGTGCGGTTTGCAAAACCGCACTGGCTGCCAATATTTATCCTCTAAAGACAATATTTATAAAGTGGGAAAGTCTGCTCCGCAGCGGAGCAGACTTTCCCGCACGCAGTTTTTGTTCCTCCGCAAGGGAGCAAGCTTTCCCGATGGCGCAAAAGGTTGCTCCGCAGGGGAGCAGGCTTCTGCGCACAAT
Source organism: Bacteroidota bacterium (assembly GCA_040388375.1). NCBI lineage: Bacteria > Pseudomonadati > Bacteroidota > Bacteroidota bacterium. Next base: position 167,879 of record JAZKBU010000006.1, read on the forward strand.
TTTTTATCCCCTCCCCTGCGGAGCAAGATTTATATCCTTCATTTTTAGTTCCTGCAAAGTGTAGCAGCCTTTCTTACGTTTTATTTTATTGGTTTTTAGCCTTTGCAGGCGTCCTCGCCTGTAATAATGTTCGATACTTCTAAATGTTGGTGGGAACGCCAACATTGGCAGAACATAGACTAAGAGGTTACCGTGGGCAGCAAGCTTATACAATCTCCATTATTTATCTTTTATTTGTCGCCTGCTTCATTATATGGCAACAAAAATACATGGCAATAAAACCAAGCATCACTTATACTTATTTACTGGCTGTTTTATTTTGGTGTTTATGCTTGCCTGGTAACGCACAACAACGCACTTATTTATTTGTAGGCACGTACACCAATGCTGTACCCAATAAAGGCCTTTTTGTATATGATTTTAATAACCAAACCGGTGAGTTAAAAAAGCTAAGTCATGTACAAAACATTACCAATCCATCCTTTATTACTATTGCTCCTAACGGACAGTATTTATATGCTTGTACGGATACTAAAATGCCGAATGCGGGTAGTGTTTCTGCTTTTAAAATAGACAGCGTAAAGGGCCGGTTAACGTTTATTAATAAACAAGCCAGTGGTGGCGAAAATCCTGTTTATGTTAGCGTACATAAAAACAACAAATATGTTGTGAATGCCAATTATACCGAAGGCAATGTTTCGGTTTTTACATGTAATGAAAATGGCAGCTTAAATCCATATACGCAACTTATTCAATTTACCGATAGCAGCATAAACCGAGAAAGACAAGACAAAGCGCATATACATGCGGCTGTTTTCTCTCCACAAAACGACTATGTATTTTTACCTGATTTGGGTGCGGATAAAATACGTGTATTTAAATTTGATACTTTACAAAAGCAACCGCTTATAGCCATGCCCGACTATACCGTGCAAGCTACTTTAGGAAGCGGACCACGGCATTTCACCTTTCATCCAACAAAACCCCTTGCATATTGTATTGAAGAGCTTGGCGGTACTGTTACTGCTTATAATTACCAAAACGGAAAGCTGGATACGATACAAAGAATACGTTCGTACCGTAAACTACAAACATCATACGGCAGTGCTGATATTCATATTTCGCCCGATGGTTTGTTTTTATATGCTTCCAATCGTTGGGACGATGAAAATACCATTGCCATTTTTTCTATTAATCAACAAAACGGAAAGCTAACATTAGTGGGCCATCAAAAAACGTATGGCGACCATCCAAGAAACTTTACCATAGACCCAACAGGTAATTTTTTATTGGTGGCTAATCAGGTAACAAATAATATTATTGTATTTAAACGCAACTCAAAAACAGGCTTATTAACCAAAACACGTTACAGTGCTCAGGTAACACTTCCATCGTGTTTGCAAATGAGAACGTATAACAAAAACTAATACTTACACATGGCAATAGGACTTACACCCAGACATACGGAAACAATTGTTTTAACCGATTTAACCGAACAGCAATTTTTAATAATAGCTATTGAAACGGCTCAGCAATTAAACTGGGAGTTTTCCTATATAAGTCACAGCGGTTTTATAGCTTATACAAACAACGATCCGCTTATGTGGTTAGCAGAAGTTAGGGTAAAAATTAAAAATGGTTTGGTTTACATCACCAGTTCGTCAATGGGTACTGAGTTAGTAGATTGGGGTAAAAACAAAAAAATTATACTCGAGTTTATGGCTGCGTTTGATAGGCTTAAATCTACTTTCAACAGTGATGAAACGGCAGCAAAATACGAGGCAATGCAGGCAAGCTTTGTTCCGCCAGAACAAGATATTTTAAGCTTACCTGCTTCGAGCGATGTAAGTGCACTTCAAGAGCTGTTATATCTTTTTAAACCTACCAAAGACTTTTTCTTTACGCCTATTATCATTGATATAAATATTCTTATTTTTATACTGATGGCTTTTAGCGGAGTCAATATTATGTTGCCCGACAATGAAAGCTTGTTAAACTGGGGAGCTAATTTTAAGCCATTAACTTTAGAAGGGCAATGGTGGCGCTTATTAACGGCCTGCTTTTTACACATAGGTATTATTCACCTGCTGCTGAATGTATATGCTTTGTTATATATTGGTGCTTTGCTGGAACCTATATTGGGTAAGGTTAAGTTTATTACTGCTTACTTATTAGCAGGTATTGCAGCAAGCATTACCAGCCTATGGTGGCACGACCTGACTATTAGTGCAGGTGCATCAGGAGCTATATTTGGTATGTACGGTATTTTTTTAGCATTGCTGAGCACTAATTTAGTGGAGCCGGGCAAACGCAAAGCCTTATTGGCAAGTATTGTTTTTTTTGTAGGCTATAACTTATTAAACGGACTTAAAGATGGTATTGACAATGCGGCTCATATTGGAGGATTGGTAAGTGGCCTGTTAATAGGCTTTGCTTTTTTACCCAGCTTAAAAAGACCTGATAATACCAGATTATCTTATGCAACAATTGCTTTAGTAAGTGTAGTTATGCTTATTTCATCATTTAGTGTGTATAAAACCATACCTAATGATTTTGGTAAATATGATACGCAAATGGCAGCATTTGGCGTCATGGAAGAAAAGGCTTTATCGGTATTTCATTTACCACCAAACACACCTAACGATAGTGTTTTATTCGCAATAAAAGACAATGGTATTGATAACTGGAAAAAAATGATTACGCTGCTTGATGGTTTTAAAGATTTAGACTTACCACTTAAAGTTAGAAGCCGAAACAGGCTGTTAAGAGAGTATTGCGAATTAAGACTCCAAAGTTATGAATTGTATTATAGAGCCCATGCAGAAAACACAGGAGCATACAAATACCAAATAGCCGAGTTTGATACTCAAATTGAAAATAAAATAAAGGAATTGAATGGCGAAGCACCCAAAAAGTAAAAGGGTTTAAACAAATTTAATATAGTTAAAAAACTATCCATTTGCATTGCTGTAAGCTTGTTATAAATTTAACTTTTCAATGCCAAAGGTTTCTTTATATTTATTGCCTTATTTAATAAAAACCAATAGCCCCAAAATGAAAAACGTATTTAACCCAAACGATAGCGCAGAACTAATCAGTCGTATTGAAAAACTAAACGCAAACACCAAAGCAAACTGGGGTAAAATGTCAGTGGCTCAAATGTTGGCTCATTGCAATGTAACTTACGAGCTTGTTTACGACAACAAACACCCAACGCCCAATGCTTTTAAAAAGTTTATTTTAAAAGCATTTATAAAAAATTTAGTGGTGAGCGAAAAGCCTTATAAAAAAAGCAGCCCTACAGCAACTGAGTTTGTAATAAAAGACGAGAAAAATTTTGAGGAAGAAAAAAGCCGCTTAACCAATCACATAAAGAAAACACAAGAGTTGGGCGAAGCTTATTTCGACAATAAAGAATCACACTCATTTGGCCCGTTAACCAAAACGGAATGGAATAATATGTTTTACAAACATCTTGATCATCACTTAACTCAGTTTGGTGTATAATTACGTTATAAAACTTAAGGGGTTTTTGTTTTAACTATACCTGTTTTATACAACTGTATAGCCTGCTGTAAAATAGTTTCAATGTCTTCAATGGGTAAATCATTGTTGGGGTCAAACATCATTATTTTCATACGGGCCCGCTTTTCTATAATCAGCTTTGGATGGGTAATGTGCTTACCCTCTACTATGCCCAAATAAGGTTGCAGGTGTTTTTTATGTACCCATAAATAACAGAACATTTTACCTTTGTAAGTAAAAACAGGCATACCATATTTCCAGGTAGCCACCACATTTTCATCCTGTGCCAGTATAATATTTTTCAGCGCCAATAAGCATTGACTTATTGGCGCTGTTTGTTGTAAATAAAATTGCTCTTGTGGGTTCATGTTTATTGTACACCTACAAATATATCAATTGTTGCGTTGGCAGGGTCTTGTGCTTTTTCGCCATATATTTCAAAGTCGGCTATAAAAGTTCTTGGTAAATCAGCATCCCAAATTTTCAACCATTCAGTATACACTATGCCTTCCATTATGTTTCCCTGCACGGTATGTACAGCATATTGTGCTGTTTCAATTGTTTTACCTACCATACCCGTTGGCACATTAGTTAAGTCTGCTACTTTACACCCTATAATGGTTGTATAGGGTTTGGTATGGTCTTTTTCATACTCAGTGTACATGCAATAAATATCATCGCTTATTCTGTTGGGTATTTTTGCTAAAATACCTTCTGCCATAAATGTATTCCATAACGCAGGAATATCCTTGCTTGATTGCCCGTTTTCGTTGGTAGTTCTCACTGCTATACCAATAATGTTAAAAGTGTCTATTTGCATATTTTGTTGTTTAAATTCAAGGCAAACATAGCTATGCGTTTTGACAGCCTTATGTCAAGGGTGTAAAGATTTTTCTAAACAAATTTTAAAATACTCCTGTATGCTGATGGTATGTGGCTCAAATTTTTCTTCCAAAACCTGTAAGCGTTTTATTCTATCTAATCTAAAAACCCTGAAATCGTTGCGTAAACGACACCAGGCTATTAACAACCAGTTTTCTTGGGTGCTATATAAAGCAAAAGGCTCAATGGTTCGTGTACTTATTTCTTCTTTCTCCAGTGTGTTGTATTCAATATGTGTAAGCATATAATTGGTTAAAGCCAGTTGCAGCGTAGCTAAATAATTGCTGGTTCTATCGTGGTTTAAATTATGCCTGAACACTACTCTGTTAGCCAATAAATCAGCTTTGTCTTTGGTATTGTATTTCAATACTGCTTTTATTTTGCTAATGGCCTCGGTGTATTCACGGATAAACGAAGCATCTTTATTGGTTAATACCAATTGCTCAGCGGTTATTAAAGCATTGGCTTCACTTTCCGTAAACATAACAGGTGGTAATCTATATCCTTCCAATAATGAAAAGCCTTTGCCCTCCTCCGTTACAATAGGTACACCTGCTTGTTCCAATGCTTTTATATCGCGGTATATAGTGCGTGTACTTACCCCAAATTTACGTGCTAAATCATTCGCTGTTACCATACGTTTAGCCTGCAACTGAATAAGTATGGCAGTGAGTCGGGAAAGTCTTTTAGTATCTTTATGCTCCATGTTTAGTTTTAAAACAAATAATTGACCTTGCATAAATATAACAAACAATTAATAGTAAGCATACAGCCACAAAAAAAACACAAAAGTCAAATTACAAAACAGCAAAACCGCTTAAGAAAAATTAAAATTTTACGGGGCTAAATTTGGAAACAGTACAATTTTTAAGTTAGTTGCAGTTGAAACATTACTCAAACCATTTATATATGATTATTTACGGAACCAAAACAACCCCAGTTGCTACCGAAAACATTGCAGACAGTTGCACCAATTGCCAAACAGCAAACAGCATACTGATGCGTGTATTACAAAAATACGTTCATATTTTTTTTATACCATTTATTCCCGTTGGTAAAACAGGTGCAACCGTTTGCGCTCATTGCAAACATGCCTTAACAAAAGAAGAATTTAGCGGTTCGTTAAACAGCCGTTACGACACTTTAAAAAGCACAGCAAAAACACCTATATGGACTTTTTCAGGACTGGCATTGTTGGCTATATTAGTAGTAGTACTTATTGTTTCCGACAAACAGAAAAAAGAAAAAGTAGCTGCATTGATTCAAACACCACAAAGTGGCGATGTGTATGAAATAAAAAATGATGCTAAACAATACACCTTGTATAAAATACAAAGAATAAGTGGCGATACTTCATTCATTTTAATGAATCAGTACGAAACCAATAAACTATCAGGATTGAAAGACTTAAAAGAAAAAGGTGATGCAGGCTATAGTGAAGATGAAATACCAATGACAAAAGCTGATTTTCAGAAAATGATGGACGATGGTGAGATTTTAGACGTGGAAAGAAAATAGACTTATCATTAAATTAATTTACATATTCAACAAAGGCTAATGGTAAATCATTGGCCTTTGTTTTTGTATCATTTGGTCAATAAAATAGAATAATAAGCTTTAACTTAGCAACCAACAATTAACCCAAGTGGAGCATCACCATTCACATACAGACCATACCACCCCATTAAAAAATGTAAATACTGCGTTTATAGTTGGCATTGTATTAAACTTTTTATTTGTAATAATAGAAGCGGCTTTTGGTTTATTTACCCATTCTCTTTCTTTACTTTCCGATGCCGGACATAACTTAGCCGATGTAGGTACTTTGGCTTTATCTCTTTTGGCATTCCGCCTACTAAAAGTAAAAGCCAATAAACATTATACTTACGGTTACAGAAAAACATCCATACTGGTGGCTCTTTTCAATGCTGTTATTCTATTGGTTTCCATAGGTGCTATTATATATGAGGCAGCACATCGTTTTTTAAACCCTGAACCGCTATCAGGCACCACCATTGCCATTGTTGCCGGTGTTGGTATTGTTATTAATAGCTTAACCGCTTTGTTGTTTATGCGCGATAAGGACAAAGACCTGAATATAAAAAGTGCCTACTTACACTTAATGAGCGATGCTGTGGTTTCATTGGGTATTGTAGTTGGTGGCATTGTAATAGTATATACCAACTGGTTTTGGATTGATAGTGTATTAAGCATTGTTATTGCATTGGTTATTCTTTTTTCAACCTGGCAACTACTGAAAGATAGTTTACGTTTATCGCTTGACGGGGTTCCTGAAAATATTAGTGTGGACGATATAAAAACAACGGCACTCAACATTACAGGTATTAAAGATTTACACCATATTCATGTATGGGCTATCAGCACTACGGAGAATGCCTTAACGGCTCATTTGGTTTTGCAACAAAGCATTACAACGGAACAAGAGCAACACATAAAAAAAGAATTGAAGCATATACTTGAACATAAAAATATTCAGCATATTACGCTGGAAACGGAAAGAGAAAATGAATTATGTAAAACCGTTACCTGTTAAATGAGCATAACAAATAATAACAACATACCTCAAAAATTTTATGGCCTTGATCACTTGCGTGCTTTAGCCATCATCTTTGTTTTTTTATTCCATTATTTTATTCTCAGTCATGGGCAACCTACTTGGTTACCACCTGTAGCATCGTTCGGTTGGACAGGTGTTGATTTGTTTTTTGTATTAAGTGGTTTCCTTATCTCCTCACAACTTTTTGCAAGCATTAAGGAAGAGCAACTCATTTCGTTTAAAACATTTTTTTTGAAACGCTTCTTCCGGATTATCCCTGCCTTTTTAGTAACGCTTACTATCTATTTTTGCTTTCCATTTTTCCGCGAAAAAGAAGCCTTGCCTCCGCTTTGGAAATTTTTAACATTCACACAAAACATAGGTCTTAACATAAAAGATTTTGGCACCTTTTCGCATGCCTGGTCGCTTTGCGTGGAAGAACATTTTTATTTATTACTACCCATTACCCTTTTGCTTTTGCAATATTTAAAATGGCCTAAGCACGCTTACTGGTTATTGATTGTTTTATTCGTGTCGGGTTTTGTTATCAGAATATATTGTTTCAATCAATTATATACGCCTGTAATGGAAACCGAAAATGCATGGATATATTGGTACCAATATATTTATTACCCAACATACAGCCGTTTAGACGGGCTTTTAGTAGGTGTTGCTGTAGCTGCCATCTACCAGTTTTTACCAACTGTTTGGAGTAAACTATCAAAATATGGCAACCTGTTTATTGTTTCCAGTTTATTGGTGTTTGCTGCTGCTTACTTTTTATGTGCAGATGCACTATCGTACAATGCTTCTGTTTTTGGCTTTCCATTGGTTGCCATTGGCTATGGATTCATCGTAATTGGAGCTATCAGTCCAACAAGTTTTTTATACAAATGGAATTCGAAAATAACTACTTATATAGCCTCTGTTTCCTATGCTGTTTATTTAACACATAAAGGTATTGTACATATGACACATCACTTATTCGCTGACTTTAACATTTCCAGCAACTGGATGCTTTTAATTTGTATAGTAACCTGTGTAATGGGAGCATCTTTACTTCATTTACTGGTTGAAAAACCAATACTACAATGGCGTAAAAGAATGATTAAATAAACTTTACATAACTTCTGTTACTTTCTTTTTTAAACTGGCTAAGTACACGCCCGCAAAAACAACAAACATAAATACAAGCTTTTCTATATTCAATTCATCGGTAGCAAATACTATAGCAATTAATGTAGCGCAAACGGGTTGTAAGTATATGTATGAGCCTACCAAACTACTGCTTGCATGGCGCAAGGCATAAGCATTTAACACATAAGTAAAAAAGGTAGAGCCTACCGTAATAAAAACCACAAAGCCTGTTATTTTAGGTGTAAAAGAACTCCACTCTATTTGCATAAAATCGCCAATACCAAATGGCAAAACCAATAAGGTACCAAACAAAAACCCGTATAAAGTAACGGTAAGCGGATGGTATTTATGAATAAGCTGTTTGGCATACACCAAATAAAAAGCATATATAATGGCATTGGCAGCCACCATTAAATCGCCTAACGCACGGGTTGAGCTAAACTCAAACTTGGTACCCCCTACCAACATAATAGCGCCTATGCTGGCCAGTAAAACACCCAATGCTTTGGTTAGCGTAATTTTTTCTTTGTACCAAAACCAAGAAATAAGCACCACAAAAATAGGTGTGTTCATCATTAATACAGAACCATTAATAGGTGTAGTAATGGCAAGTCCTTTAAAAAACAATAACATATTAGCGGCCACACCAAATACAGCACATACGACCATTTTCAATAAATCGCTTTTGTCTTTAATTTTTTCTTTAATAGCAATGCGGTGGAACACCAAAATTAATACACTGGCTACCAAAACACGCAACAATATAAAACCAAAAGGTTTAATGTATAAAGGCATTACTTGTTTGGCTATACTAAAAGTAGCACCATAAATAATGGTTACTATCCAAAGGGCTAAGTGTACTTTTACTTTCTGGCTCATTGCTTTCAATTATAACTTTAACGATTTTACTTCACGTACAAAACGGATGCACAGGAATATGGCTGAAAAGGTTAAACCTATACTTAAGCCATACCAAATACCATATAAACCTAAGTTTAACGGAAACGTAAAATAGTAACCCAAAGGAATACCTATAACCCAATAAGCTATAATGGTAATAACGGTTGGTACTTTTGTATCAGCTAAACCACGCAAAGCACCTAAGCTTACTGCTTGTACCCCATCACTTAACTGAAACATGGCTGCTATATAAAGCAAACCTGCTGTAATGGTTTGTACTTCATGTTCGTTTACCGTTAGCTCTACTATAAACTGGTTAAACAGGGTAAAAATAATGGCACAAAAACCCATGAATATTGCTCCTAAAAAAATACCCGCTTTACCGGCAAACAACATATCCGTTTTATTTTTTCTTCCATAGGCATCGCCAACGGATATGCCTGTTGCTGCTGAAAAACCTGTTGCCACCATATAGGTTAGCGAAGCTAAATTAATAGCTATGGTATGAGCAGCTTGTTCGTCTTTGCCAATCCAGCCAATAATAATAGCCGCAGTAGCAAAAGCACCTACTTCAAAAAAGTATTGAAATCCGCTAGGCAAGCCTACTTTTAAAATAGCTACAAACTGGTTTTTTACAGCCGTTGTTGTTTTAAGCAAATAGGGTTTGTATTGCTTATGAAACAACACATACAATAGCATACTCACAAACATTAAACTACGGGCAACAATAGTGGCATAACCGGCACCTTTTAAACCCAATGCAGCAAAACCCCAATTACCATAAATAAAAATATAGTTTAATAAAATATTCAATGACAAAGCCACTATTGTTATAACTGCCGAAGGCGCGGTAATGGATAAACCATCGCTAAATTGTTTAACTGATAAATAAAGTAATAATGGCAAAGTACTATAGTTAAGCAATTGCAAAAACTCCTGCGCCAAAGGAATAACATTGCTTTGCTGTTTAAACCAATGTAAATTGAAACTTAAGACAGCATTAACCGTAAAAATAAATACGGATAAACACAAGGCCACTAACATGGATGCCTTAAAATAATTAACACATTCAGGAATATTGCCTTCGGCCTTGGCTTTCGCTATTAAAGGCGATACAGCAGTTAAAGTACCCATACCTAAAATAGTAATTAAAAAATAAATAGCATTGGCCAAACCAGCTGCTGCTAAATTGGTCGCATCTATCCTGCCAATCATAATAGTATCGGCTACACCCATTAATACTATACCCACCTGGCCAATAATAATGGGCCAGCTTAAATGTAAAATATTTTTAAAATAGGGTCTGTATATGGTTAATAATTTCTGCACGCTTAAAAAAATTGAGCCGCGAAAGTAGTGCTTTTGAAAATACTTGTTGCCAGAAAATAGCTGTTTAAACAATTATGACATTAAATAGCACAGGCTTCTTTATTGTTCATCAGGCTACTAAAAATTAGCTTAATAGGTAATATAAATTATATCCATTTTATTTTTATAAAAAACAATTCGCCTACATTTGCAGTTCTATTATTTATAAACAACTCAAAAAACAAATAAATTATGACAATGTTAGTAGGCCGTAAGGCTCCTTTATTTAGCGCTGATGCCGTAGTAAACGGTGGCGATTTTGAAGAAAACTTTTCTCTAGAGCAATACATCGGTAAAAAACATGTTTTGTTTTATTTTTACCCGCTTGATTTTACTTTTGTTTGCCCTACCGAAATTATTGCTTTTCAAGAAAGAATAGCTGATTTTGAATCGCGTAACGTACAAGTAATTGGTTGCAGTATCGACAGTAAATTTAGCCATTGGGCATGGTTAAATACACCACAAAACGATGGCGGTATTCAAGGTGTTAAGTACCCTTTGGTAGCTGATATTAACAAAACTATTGCCAGCAATTTTGGCGTATTGGCAGGTTCGTACGGTTACAACGAAAACGAAGACTTAATTTGGATAGGTAACTTAGGTGAAGCAGCTGTTGCTTACCGCGGTCTTTTCTTAATTGACAAAGATGGTATTGTACGCCATCAGGTAGTTAACGATATGCCTTTGGGTCGTAATATTGATGAAGCTTTACGTATGATTGATGCTTTACAGTTTTATGAAGAAAAAGGCGAAGTTTGTCCTGCTAACTGGGAAAAAGGTAAAGACGGTATGAACGCAACTGCTGAAGGTGTAGCTGATTATTTAAGCAAACACTAATCGGTTTCCATATTTAAAAAAAGCTGCACAAATATTTGTGCAGCTTTTTTAATGCTCGCGCTCGCGTGCCGCGAGTGTGTATTTAAATTTATTCTCGACTACGCTCGAATTGACCCGTGAGGTGAGGTAATCAAACAATGTTAGCTTAGTCTGTTAATACGTTCTGCTATCAATATAATCTTTACGCTTAGGAAACTTTAACTCCTGTAATACGGTTGATTTTGGATTGATTTGAAAGTTAAAGAATGAGAAGCCACCCGGTGCAATAGGACTCCAACTAAATGTAAATACCCAGCAATGCAAATCGCGTTTTAAATCAATAAACAAATTAGATACTTTTTTATTGACAAAATCGTAACCTGAAGTATAACCAACGCTCCAACCTTTGGTTAAGGTTACATTACCGCTAAAGCCTAAAGTTTGAATATAATCGGTTTTGGTTAAATCGGTATAGCTATTGGCTAAATACTGGATAGAGTAATTTAAATTTAAACTCCAAGGCAGTTCATAGTTTTCGTAACCCCAACGCTCATTCTCTTTTTTACGTTTTTCTTTTACATTTCTTTTGCCTTGAAATGTTTGTGGCGAGAAGCCATAACCTAAATTTAAATTGGCTTGGGTAATTTTACCTAAACTTCCATCGTTGTTAAAATAATACTGATTAACCCTTTGTATTCTTTGCAAAGTACCTTGTTGCACCACTATATTCTGGTATGGGTCTAGGGTAGCATAAGTATTTACGGTTAGTGTTTTAAAAAGTGTGGTTCTTGCCGCTATACTAATGGTCGACAAATTCAGGGAATCGGCAAAAACATTATACGCACCACCAAAGCTTAAACTCTCTAACAGTTTAATTTTGGTTTCTTTCATGGCTGTATCTTTCCCCGTTCTTATCTTCATTTCCAAATTATTGTTTAAGCCAAAAGTTATATTACCAATTTTGCCCTGATTAGGCTGTCCACCGTAACTTCTTTCAAAAATAGAATACTTAGCCGTTTTACCCGTGCTATCAATTTGTACTGTTCTATAAAAGCCAAACATATTATCGCTAAAATCTGGCGTAAAACTAAAACCAAGACTTGGATCAACTACGTGGCGAATAGCAGCTATTTTACCCTTTTTAAAGGTTAACATTCCGTACCATTTGGTACTTAACGATGCTCCGGTATTAAAACTAAACCAACGTCCAAATTCACTTACCAATCTATTTTCAACGGTATTGTTTACAAACTCTTTTCTAATGGTTGTTGGAGCCCATGTTTCGCTGTAATTGGCATTTACACTCAATACATAAAACTTAAATAACTTAAAAGAGGTATTGATAGGAATAGCATGGGTAATACCATATCTAAAAGCAGTATCGGTAAACTGTTTAAACTCTGATTGGGTACGGCTTTTAAACAAAACCGTATCGGTGGTAGTAAAGCTATTGGTAAATGTTCCGGTATAGCTCATGTTTATTTTTTCGTACCAAAATTCAGCCTCCGGCTTCGACTTTGGTTTTAGCGGATTAAAAGCAGCCGCAGTAAATGTTACATTCGGAAAACTAGCAGCAATGGTTCGTGTTTGTAAATTCTGGTCTATACGCGCATTGGTCGACAAATTGAATCGTCCGTTTTTAAAACCTTTGCTATAAGCTATACTCGACTGCGAAGTAGAGTTAAAGTTTTGAGTACGGTTAAAACTATTTTGCGCATAAAAATTAGAACTCACAAAATTTACATTGGCAGAGAATGTAGTATATGGCCTTGCTCTTTGGTCCATGGCATGATTCCAACCAATGGAATAAGTGCTTTGTTCGTAATAAGTAGCATCGTCAGGGTTACCGTATTTATTATTACCAAACTGTATGTTTACAAAACCATTGTATCTGTAACGGTTATTGTAATTACTTTTGGTATTAACAAGCCAACTAAAATTGGTAAAAATATCGCCCAATAAAGTCAAGTCTAATTTTTCGCCTAAACCAAAATAATACCCCCCTTGGCGTAAATTAGGACCGCGTTGTGCATCAATACCGTATTGCGGAATAATTACGCCCGACTGCTGACCACGTTTTAATGGAAAAATACCAAAAGGTAAAATCAATGGTGTTCTTACCCCTTCTATTACAAAATTAGCCGGGCCTGTAATTAATTTTTTGCCCGGAATAACTTTTATTTTACTGGAAGCTATATAAAAATGCGGATGCTCTGCATCGCAAGTGGTATAGTAAGCACCATCAATATAAAAATTATTTTCAGCATCGCGTTTTACATTAGTACCGCGTACATAACCTTCGCCTTCTTTGGTTTTAAACTCTTTTAAATACCCTTTTTTGGTTACATAGTTATAAGTAATCTGAACAGCCTTGTAATCGGAAGCACCTTGCTTAAACTGTGGTGTACCCACTAAATTACCCAAACTGTCTAAACGTCCTAAACTTGATATGGTATTTTTATTTAAATCAATGGTAATATGTTCTGACTGGTTACTTAAATCCTGATAAAACACTTTGGCATCGCCATACAAATCAAGCTGTTTTACAAATTCATTGTATACAATAGAATCCTGGGCTGAATACTTCACTTTCGATTTAATGGCAGAACCTGTTCTGGGTAAGTAACTACTGGAATCAATAAAAGAAGAATCCTTTTTGGCGAAACCACTTTTGGCTTTTGTGCTGTCTGATTTTATAGAATCTATTGGGCTAATGTTTATTTTAGCATTATTTAAACTGTCTAAGTTAAGCAGTATAGGTGTACCTTGCTGAGCAAATAAAATAGCCTTACCTATTACTAAAAATAGTACCAGCAAAAAAGGTTTAATCCTTACTAGGTTGGCAAATGATGAGCTACTTGTATATGCGCAGTATGAAAATTGAAAATTCATTATTAAAGGTTGCAAAACTAATTAAACTTGGCAAATTCGCTAAGTTTGAAAATTTCGTGCCACTATTTTTATTGTTGATATCTATAGCAGCCGCATTTCCAGCGCTTAATAAAAAACAAGTAAAAACCATTGTAATTGATGCCGGGCATGGCGGACATGACCCTGGTTGCCAATATGGGGGAGCCAGAGAAAAAGATGTAACCCTCAAAATTGCCCTTGAAATAGGTAAAAAAATAAGTGAAGAACTTTCCGATGTAAAAGTTATATACACCCGCCAAACCGATAAGTTTGTGGAGCTTTGGGAGCGTGCTAATATTGCCAATCGCAACCAAGCCGACTTGTTTATTTCTATTCATTGCAATGCCAATAAAAACATAAAGGTCAGTGGCACTGAAACTTTCGCTATGGGTTTACACAAAGCCAACGACAATTTGGAAATTTCGAAACGCGAAAATGAAGTAATATTGTTGGAAAGCGATTACGAAGAAAAATATGAAGGTTTTGACCCAAACTCCCCTGAAACGCATATTATTTTATCGTTACACCAAAATGCATACCTTGATAAAAGTATTGACTTGGCTTCACGTATTGAAAAAAACTTTTTGAAAAACAATGTAAATACCAGCAGGGGTGTTAAACAAGCCGGTTTTGTGGTACTTTGGAAAACAAAAATGCCAAGTATTTTAATTGAAACCGGATTTTTATCAAACAAAAACGACAGGCAATTGCTAACAAGTAAGGAAGGCGTTGAGAAAATAGCTACTAACATTACTCTGTCAGTAAGCGAGTTTAAGCAATACGTTGAGAATTTGCATTCAACTAACAAATAGGAATAAATACTTGCTATTTCTTTCTATAAAAACAATACTTTTGCCCATATTTTTATAATAACGTTTTCGTGAAATTAAGTAAAGAAGCTAAAGTTGGGTTATTTGTGGCCATTGCCATTACCTTTTTATACCTAGGATATAATTTTTTAAGAGGAAAAAAACTTTTCTCATCATACAGCACTTATTATGCAGTTTATAACAACGTAGAAGGTATTGTTACCTCTACCGCTGTGTTTGTAAACGGTTTTAAAGTTGGGCAGGTAGAAGAAATAAGCATGCCTGATATGCTAAAAACTGATAGTATAGTAGTGAAGCTTTTTATACAAAGCCGCATACAAATTAAAGCTAACTCTACCGCACTTATTACCAAATCTGGCTTATTTGACGGTAATGTAATTAGCATTAGCTTTGATGAAAAGCCTGCCGATATTTTAAAAGACGGTTCTTTTATTTTTGGTGCCCGCGAAGAAGATTTGTTTACTTCTATTAACAACATGGTTGCGCCCATTAAAACCAAAAGTGAGCATGTACTGGTTACATTGGATAAGGTATTGAATTCGCTACAACAGGTATTTAACGAAAAAGGAACACAAAACTTAACCAATAGTGTGGTTGATTTAAGCGGTGCTTTGCGTGCTTTGCGTATAACATCGGAACAACTGAGTGCCATTGTAAGTGAAAACGGAAATAACTTAACCAAAACGTTAAATAACGTTCACACCATTTCAAATACTTTTGCTAAAAACAATGATGAAATAAACAGAACGATTAAAAACTTTGGTAAACTAAGTGATTCATTAGCCAACTCTGATATTAAGAAAACCCTTGATAATCTGGCTATAGTAACAGAACAACTGGCTACTATAACACAAAAAATGAACAAAGGCGAAGGTACTTTAGGTAAGTTAGTAAACGATAAAGAACTTTATGACAACTTAAATAAAAGCACCAAAGAGCTGAATTTGTTGTTAAAGGATATGCAACGTTATCCAGGTCGTTATGTAAACGTTTCTGTATTCGGAGGTCCTGCAAAAGAATCGGATAAAAAACGTGAAAAGGATATAAAAGAAGGTAAGTACAAACCTGAATAAAAAGTAAAACATACTTTCTTCTCTTTATACATTAGTTTCAGGAAACTCCTTGATAAAGTTATTGCTATGCTTGTATACTAGTTTAAGACAACATGAGTTATAATTGAAAAACCTTTTATTTTTGGGTTTTGTATTTCAGTGGTTTTAGTCAAGCCCAAAAGCAATTTCGTTTACAAGCAAATATCTAACTAACTATAGTCAGAAAACTCTTTATGCGGAGAATAAACAAACTATTCACCGCATTTTTTGCAGGAAATAAATTCAATTATATTTTTCTTTCATTTCACAAATACCATCTACTAGTCCTTATTTTCAGGCATTTATTTGAAAAATAATTTTGCAATGCGGAGAATAAGTAGTACAATTGCCGCATAATTTGCGGAGAATAAATGCGCTATATACATCAAAATACCACTTGGCCTAACTTTACCTGGAGCCAGGAAGAGTTGCAGTTTTTACTGGGAACAGTAAGAAACTTACAGGGGAAGCTAATGGGTAAAATGGAGTCGATAGGGTTTAATTTAAAGAGCGAAGCATTGCTGCAAACACTTTCTTTGGATGTTATAAAATCGAGCGAGATAGAAGGCGAAATATTAAATGCTGAACAGGTACGCTCATCAATAGCACGTAAACTGAGAATGGATATATCAGGCTTGGTTCCTTCGGATAGACATACGGATGGAATGGTAGATATGATGCTTGATGCCACTCAAAATTTTTCAGAAACACTTACTAAAAAACGTTTGTTTGCCTGGCATGCAGCACTCTTTCCTTTGGGTAAAAGCAGCATGTATGAAATAACGGTAGCGAAATGGCGCAATGATTCAACTGGACCTATGCAAGTAGTATCCGGTGCTATGGGAAAAGAAAGGGTACATTTTGAAGCTCCTGATTCTGCTCTTTTAGAAAAGGAAATGAGCCGTTTTATAACTTGGTTTAACAAAGAAAAAAAATTAGACCCTGTAATAAAAGCAGCAGTAGCCCATTTATGGTTTATAACTATCCATCCGTTTGACGATGGCAATGGACGTGTAGCACGCGCTTTAACGCATATGCTTTTGGCCAGGTCTGATAATAGCTCTCAACGGTTTTACAGTATGTCGGCACAAATACGCATAGAACGTAAAATGTATTATGATATATTGGAGAAAACACAGAAAGGTAATTTAGATATAACCAATTGGTTGCAGTGGTTTTTAAAATGTATGCTCAATGCACTTAACAATACGGATAGTGCTTTTAATAAAATAATACTAAAAGCCAAGTTCTGGAAAAAGTATGAAACCACTAATTTTAACGACAGGCAAAAGCTATTAATCAATAAATTACTGGATGGTTTTGACGGAAAATTAAGTTCATCAAAATGGGCTAAAATAGCCAAATGCTCTGCTGATACTGCTTTAAGGGATATACAGGATTTAATAAACAAAGGGGTATTGAAAAAAGATGGAGCAGGTGGTAGAAGTACTAATTACGAATTAAACGCTGACAACTTCACGGATTAAGTGAAAGTCTATTTTAACTTACTCAAGGCTTTTAAAATTTTGCCTCCCCTGCTTTTATAAGCAGGTAATGCGCCTTCCATATACATTTCAATGCAGTCGTATAACTCGTTGGCTAAATCGGGTTCTTTTAGGGTAATATTATACAATACGGTCATGGCAAAAACCCTTATGGCTATGGCTTCTTTAGGGTTATTCAACAATTGAAAACAATGTACTAAAGTAATGCCTTGTAGCTTTTGGGGTATACTAGTAAACTGTAATAAACGGACTATGTTTCTTTTTATACCATCATGTACTGGCTTGCCTAATAATGGAATTAATTGCTTTAAATGGGGCTGAATAAGTGCATCAATATATTGATTGTTTATACTAGGCAATACCCAGGCAGCTCTATTAGCAATGTCTTTCTCATTCCCTAAAATAATATCTATTAACGCTGCAAAACGTTCGGCATCATTGTCAATCCAATTGGCAACAGCCATGCTTACTTTTTTGCTATGTTCTTTTTGCAGCGTTTCAAGAATATTCATACCAAAACTTATTTAACCATTTGTTTCAGCTCACTTAATTTCATTAATGCCTCTATGGGTGTTAATGTATTCAAATCTAAATTAACCAGGTTGTCTTTTATTTTTTCCAGCTCCGGGTTTTCAACCTGAAACATGCTTAACTGTATGGTTGGCGATTTTATTTTAACACTAGCTGTACTTCCTATTCCTTCTAATCTGTCTTGCTCTAATTGTTGCAAAATTTCAGCCGCCCTGTTGGTTACTAATTGAGGTATGCCAGCCATTTTTGCTACGTGTATACCAAAACTATGTTCGCTTCCACCCAATGCCAACTTGCGTAAAAAAATAACTTTCTTGTCTGTTTCTTTTACGGCTATATGGTAATTTTTTATGCCATTGTCATCTTGCTCTAATTGGTTTAACTCGTGGTAATGGGTTGCAAAAAGTGTCTTGGGTTTATAAGGATGTTTGTTTAAATATTCGGCTATAGCCCAGGCTATGGAAACACCATCATAAGTGGCAGTACCTCTGCCTATTTCATCTAATAATATTAAACTGTTTTTTGAAATATTATTTAATATGCTGGCAGTTTCGGTCATCTCCACCATAAAGGTACTTTCGCCAACACTTAAGTTATCGCTTGCACCTACACGGGTAAATATTTTATCAATTAAACCAATGGTTGCACTGCTGGCCGCTACAAAACAACCCATTTGTGCCATGAGTACTCCCAAAGCAGTTTGACGTAACACGGCTGATTTACCACTCATATTAGGTCCTGTTAAAATAATCATTTGTTGCTTTTGATTATCTAACGAAAGGTTATTGGCTATATAAGCTTCGCCTACGGGTAATTGTTTTTCGATAACGGGATGGCGTAAATTTACTAAGTTTAATTCGTTGCTATTGTTAAGTTGCGGCCTGCAATAATTGTTTGCTTCGGCTAACTCTGCAAAGGCAAATAAGCAATCTATTTTAGCCAATACGATAGCGTTTTGTTGTATTGGTAAAACGTAATCCTGCAAGGCTGAAATCAAATCGTTATAAAGTCTTTCTTCTATAACGGCTATCTTATCTTCAGCACCTAATATTTTTTCTTCGTATTGTTTTAACTCTTCTGTTATATAACGCTCGGCATTGGTTAGTGTTTGTTTTCTAATCCAAGTTTCAGGTACTTTATCTTTGTGTACATTGGTTACTTCCATGTAATAACCAAACACATTGTTAAACGATATTTTTAAGCTTGTAATACCTGTAGCTTGTTGTTCGCGCGTTTGCATTTGCAACAAATAATCTTTGCCACCAAAGGCTATAGCGCGTAAGTCGTCTAACTCCTGATTTACGCCTGCATTAATTACATTGCCTTTATTGGCAGCAAGGGGTGCTTCTGCATGGAGCTCTGTATCTAATTTATCAATAGCCCATTTGCAATGGTTTATTTGCTCGGCTAATTTTTGTAATAACTTATTGTTTTGCTGTAAGAATAGCTTTTGTAGTGGCTCTAATTGTTTCAACGAACGGTTGAGTTGTTGCAATTCACGCGGACCAATTCTACGCATAGCCAATTTAGAAACCATACGTTCTAAATCGCCTATTTGTTTTAAAATATCTATTACCTGAACACGAAAGCTTTTTTGTTGTTTGGCAAAATCTACAATATCTAAACGTTCGTTTATTTGTGCTATATCTTTTAAAGGTAAAACCATCCAGCGTTTTAGTAAACGTGCTCCCATGGGCGTGACGGTTCTATCCAATATTTGTATCAATGGCACACCATTGTCGTTAGTGCTTTGGACCAACTCTAAATTACGAATGGTAAATCTATCCAGCCATACATATTTATCTTCATCTATACGGCTTATGCTTTGTAAATGGCTTATTTGTTCGTGATGTGTTTCAGCTAAATAATGCAAACAAACGCCCGCTGCAGTAATAGCTATTGGCATTTCCTGTATACCAAAGCCTTTTAAGTTTTGCGTATTGAAATGATTCAATAGTTTTTCGTAGCTATACTGGTATTGAAAAATCCATTCGTCTAGTTGATAACTGTAATGCTTTTCACCAAACTTTTGTTTAAAAAACGGAAACTGCTTTTTGGAGATTAATATTTCTGAAGGTTTAAAACCCTGCACTAATTTATCAATATACTCTAACGAGCCTTGCGAAGCCATAAACTCGCCCGTAGATAAATCTAAAAAAGCAACGCCTGCTTCTTTCTCACCATCCAGGTGAACAGCACATAAATAATTATTGCTTTTATTGTCAAGTATTTTATCGTTGTAACTAACACCCGGAGTAATGAGCTCGGTAACACCTCGCTTCACAATGGTTTTAGTCATTTTAGGATCTTCCAATTGGTCGCAAATAGCTACCCGCTGACCGGCACGTACTAACTTGGGTAAGTAGGTATCTAAGGAGTGATGCGGAAAACCTGCTAACTCTATATGTGAAGCTTGACCGTTAGCCCGTTTAGTTAAAACTATGCCTAAAATTTCGGCTGTTTTAACAGCATCGCTGCCAAAGGTTTCGTAAAAATCGCCTACACGGAATAACAAAATAGCACCGGGGTACTTTACCTTTATTTGGTTGTACTGCCTCATTAAAGGTGTTTCGTTATCGGTAGGTTCTGTATTTTGTTTCTTAGCCATTTGTTATTCAAGCAATCTTTCCATGCTTTTAAAGTTGCTAAAATAATACCTATTGGCTTTAATGTTTTAAGGTGTGTATAAATTAGTTCCAAAGCGCTAACCAGTACTCTTAAATCATTCATTTAAAGCACATTTCTAAACAAAAAAGCCACCGTAATATTTAATTACGATGGCTTTTTTTCTTTTAAAAACGTTTATCTAGTCAACATTATCGTGTAAAAACGAATTATTGGTTTTTATTTCTGAGCGACCGCTGGCTAAATCTTCAAATAAACTCAAGCGGGAAATTTGTTGCTCTGAACTATGTGGCACATCATCCAGTTTTTTATTTCTGCGTTTGTAAGCAGGTTCTTTTTCTAAATCACGTAAGCCTTGTGGGTTGCTAATAGTAATATTTAAATTTTTTAATTCTTTTATGCGTTGAATCTGGCGTTCAATTTTTTTGTCTTGCTCATAAAATGAATTGTCTGTTTCGCTTTCCTCTTCTGCTTTTATATTGTTTTCTATAGCTGGTATCTCGTTGTTATTTAAAATAGATTGAATTCTGCTTTCTACCATTGGCTCTTTAACGATTTTAGGCAAATCAAAACTTGCTTCTATTTTATTTTCTGATTCCATAGCAGGGGCTTCTACGTCTAACTCAAAACGCGGTGCTATTTCTTCTACATTGTTTATTTCTATACTTTCATCTATGCGTAACTCAAAACGAAGTTCTTCATCTATATGGTCTTCTTCTTTTGCTTCCTGTACTTCATCAATTAAATTTAATTTAACTGTTGGCTGTACTGCATTTTGAACTGGTGCCACTTCTACCTGATTAACTACTTCGTTGTTTACAGGAGCAACTGGTGTCGGTACTGTTTTTACCACCTGTATCACTTCGGGAGCAACATTAATGGGCGTATTTACTATTGGGCTTACTTCTACTTTGTTTTCGGGTTGAAAATCAGGAGCAGTTGAACCAATAATAATTTTGTTTTCGCGTGGTTTGCTATCAAAACCTGTAGCAATTAAAGTAACGGAAATTTTATCACCTATCGTTTCATCGAAACTGGTACCAAAAATCATTTCGGCTGTTAAACCACTTTCGTTTTGTATGTATGATGAAATTTGTTCTAACTCTTCCATCAATACTTCTTGTGAACCTGAAGTAATGTTTAATAAAATATTTTTAGCACCCAGTATCTGGTTATCATTTAACAATGGAGAAGCCAATGCGGCTTTTACTGCATTAATAGCTCTCTCTGGCCCTTCGGCCATAGCGCTACCCATTAAAGCTACACCGCTTGATTTCATTACTGTTTTCACATCTTCGAAATCAACATTGATATAGCCAGGATGTGTAATGATTTCGGCAATACCTTTGGCTGCTGTCGTTAATATATTATTGGCATGACCAAATGCTTCACGCAGGGCTAAATTGCCATACATTTCTTTTATTTTATCGTTGCTTATAATAAGCAAACAATCAACGGAGCGTTTTAAATTTTCTAGTCCTTCGTCAGCAAATGTTTTTCTGCGTTTGCCTTCAAAGTTAAATGGAGTAGTAACTATACCAACTGTTAAAATATCCATTTCCTTGGCTGTTTTGGCTATAATCGGTGCAGCTCCTGTTCCGGTTCCACCACCCATACCTGCAGTAATAAATAACATTTTGGTATTTACACCCAGCATCTCAATAATATCCTCAATGGCTTCCATAGCGGCTTTTTTACCTACTTCAGGATTAGCTCCGGCTCCTAAACCTTGTGTAAGGCTGGCTCCTAACTGAATTTTATTGGTAATAGCACTTGCTTCCAAAGCTTGCACATCAGTATTGCAAATAATAAAATCTACGCCTTTAATGCCTTGGTCATGCATGTGGTTAACTGCATTACCTCCGCCTCCACCAACACCAATTACTTTAATGATTGATGATTTTTCTTTAGGCAAATTAAATTTCAATTTTGTTTCCATGGTATTGTTGTTTTAGCTAAAACTATAAACGTTTTAACTGTTTGTTCTTATATTGTTTTTAATAATCATGATTTGTTTTTGAGTAATGTTATTACTTAAAAATCTTTCATATCATCATCATTAAACATCCAACTGTTATACTTTTGAATTAATCCTTTTATTAAATTTTTTCCTGCTTTAGGTTCTTTCTTCGCATTACTGTCTTCTTCCGGTTTTATAATTTCGTTCAGGTCTATATTCTCAAAACCTTTTATAACTAAACCAACAGCCGTTGCATACATCGGGCTTTTTATATCTTCAATATGGGTTTTACCTAAATGTTCGTTGGCGTAACCTATACGTGCATCCATACCTGTAACAAATTCAACCAACATGGTTAAATGTTTTAGTTGTGAACCACCGCCTGTAATAACGATACCTGCATTTAATTTTTTCTCTAAGCCTGATGATTTTATTTCATATAAAACTGACTCAAATATTTCTTCAACACGTGCCTGGATAACCAATGCTAAGTTTTTGATAGAAACTTCTTTTGGAGAACGACCTCTGAAACTTGGTATGGTTACTATTTCGTTTTCTTTGTTTTCTTCGGCTAAGGCTGAACCAAATTTGGTTTTTAACAATTCGGCCTGGTTACGTAATACCTGACAACCTTCGGTTATATCTTCGGTAATAATATTGCCACCAAATGGTATAACTGCTGTATGGCGAATAATACCATTTTTAAAAATAGCTACATCGGTAGTTCCACCGCCTATATCAACTAAACATACACCTGCTTCCAATTCTTCATCGGCCAATACTGCATCGGCTGACGAAAGCGGCTCTAATATTAAACCTGCTACATCAAGGTTGGCACGTTTTACTGATTTGTGTATATTTTTTATGGCTTCTATATGGCCTGTTATAATGTGGAAATTGCTTGATAAACGAATACCTGTCATGCCTACAGGATCGGTTACATCAACAATTTCGTCAACTGAAAACTCTTGCGGTAAAACGTGTATTATTTTATCACCGGGAGCTAAAGCTAAATTATGAGTATCTTTTATTAAGCGCTCTACATCTTCTCTGCTTATTTCATCTTCGGTATTAATGCGGCTTATACTGTTGCGGTGTTGTAAACTTTTTATGTGTTGACCGGCTATACCTACATGCACTGAAGCAATTTCGATACGGCTGATTTTTGAATTGGGATTTTTGCTTACGCTTTCTTTCGCCTTTTCTATAGCCTCGTTAATGGCTTTAACTGTTTTGTCTATATTTCTTACTTCGCCTCTTATAACGCCTAAACTCTCAGCCTTTCCCATGCCAAGAATATCAATTTTACCATGTTCGTTTTTTGTACCAACAATAGCACAAACCTTTGTGGTTCCAATATCTAAGCCTACTACTACTTTTAATTCTTGCGTATGCATTTATTTAATTTCTTGTTAAAATTTCTTCTATTTATTTACAAACAATTTGCTTGTCAAATCTTACATCAATGCTTTTGTACTTATTCCATCCAACTCTGCTAAGTCCTTCTTTATAAAACACAAACAACTTTTCAAACTTGTTTTCTATGTCGTTGGCATCGCCAAAAATAATTTGATGATTGCCTACTTTGGGGATTATAATAAACTCATTATCCCTTGTTACAAATATCTGTTCAATTTGAGCTTTCCAAAATGGTTTTTTATCAACATATGTGGCAATCTTATATAGTTCTTTAGCTACAAAACTATACACCGTATCGTTTGGGCTAAACCGTTCAAAAATGTTTCCGTTTGCTATTGGAACATGGGCTGTATAATTACCCGAAAGCGAGAATTTCACTCCTGCTTTATCCATGTAATAACTAACGCCATTGTACCTATATAAACGCAATATTGGTTCACGCTGTTTAATTTTTATATAAATATTTCCCATTAAATCATTGTAAACCTTGGCTTCGCTTAATTGGTTTTGCTTAATCAATTTGCTCTCTAAACGGGTGGTATTGATATCTGTTACGTTTAAACCAATGATGCTTTTTTCATTGCCATCTGACCTGATGGCTTCTATTACTTTTTTCCTATTGAAAAACTCCAGGTTTTCGGGAAATATCTGCACAATGAGTTTAATGGCTTTTACTTCTCTTTCTTGTTGATTGGTATAAACCAGCGCAAATAACAAAGCCGCAGCCAACACTACCCATAGGGTAATGATTGCTATTTTTTTTATGACAGCTTTTGTTTTATCGCTTAAAAATTTCATTTAATTATTTCTGTAATATTTGTTTAACAGGCTCTACCAATAAATCTATATCGCCTGCTCCTAATGTTAAGAACACTTTTGGTTGTGTGTTTTTAATGGCATCTAATAATTCAGCACGTTCTACCAAATGCTTCTTGTTGGTCATTTTATCAAAAATAATTTTAGAGGTAACACCTGGTATTGGCAATTCTCTTGCCGGGTATATATCCAGCAAATAGGCTTCATCGGCTAATGATAAACTCTCTGCAAATCCATCCACAAAATCGCGGGTACGGGTAAACAAATGGGGTTGAAACACAACTACTATTTCATTTTGCGGAAACATGTTTTTTACAGATGAAATAATAGCTCTTAACTCTTCAGGATGGTGTGCGTAATCATCGATAAATATTTGATTGGTATTTTTGATAATGTATTCAAACCTGCGTTTAACTCCTTTAAAATTTAGCAAAGCGGAGCGTAATTCCTCTTCGGTAACACCGCTTAAAAGACAAGCTGCTGATGCCGCTACTGCATTTTCTACATTATGTAAACCGGGAATACCTAATTGTAAATTAGCAATGGTATTGCCTTTAAACACTAAATCGAAAGTATAATCGCCATTATTAATGTTTATGTTTTTAGCATATACATCGGCTTCGGAATGGATTGAATAGGTAAGGTAGTTAACACTTAACTCTTTTATTAAATCCAACTCCTTTTTTATAATAAGCACCCCGCCTTCAACCAATCTGTTGCTATAAGCTAAGAATGATTTTTTCAACTCATTGTGCTCGCCATAAATATCTAAATGGTCGGCATCGGTTGAGGTAATAATACCAATGGTTGGATGTAAGGTAAGGAATGACCTGTCAAACTCATCGGCTTCCACCACCATAATATTATCTGCCAATGTTGTTTTGGACAATAACAAATTGGTGTGGTAGTTGGTTGAAATACCACCTAAAAAGGCATTGCAATCAACGGTACTTTGTTTAAGTATATGTGCCAGTAAGGTTGATGTGGTTGTTTTACCATGTGTACCTGCGACACCAATGGTTTTATGTGTTTCGCTTATAATGCCTAGTACTTGTGAACGTTTAAGTATAGTAAAACCATTGTCTTTTAAATAAGCCCATTCTTTATGGTCTTTGGGAATAGCGGGTGTTAAAACTACCAAGCAAGTATCGGTTGATAGTTGATAGTCTTTTATAATAATATCACCTAAATCTTCAAAATGAATATGAATTCCTTCTTTGATTAATTCGTTGGTTAAAGCGGTAGGTGTTTTATCGTACCCCATTACTTTAATCCCTAAATGATTAAAATAACGTGCAATAGCACTCATGCCAATGCCGCCAATACCCAAAAAGTAAGCTGTTTTTACTTGTGCTAAATTCATGTTTACTTATTTTTTAATCATTTGTACTATTTCGTCCACTATTAATTCGGCTGCATTTGGAATAACAAAAGTGCTTATGTTTTTTACTAGATCTGCTTGCTTGTTTGAATCGTTTATAAGACTTAGTGTTTCTGTAATTAATTGTTTTCTGGCGTCTATGTCCTTTACCAAAACTGCTGCGTTTTTATTGACCAAAGCCATCGCATTTTTTGTTTGGTGGTCCTCGGCCACATTTGGCGATGGCACCAAAATAACGGGCTTGGCTACTTGCGCCAACTCTGCAATTGACAATGCGCCAGCTCTTGAAATAACTATATCGGCAGCAGCATAAGCTAAATCCATTTCATAAATGAATTGTTGTACATTGAATGTTACCCCTGAAATTGATTCTGCTTTGGTAAAGCTTTTACCTGTTTGCCAAATTAAATTGATATTGGCTTCTTTTAGCTTTTCTATTCCTTCAAAAATACTTTCGTTGATGGTTCTAGCTCCTAAACTTCCACCTATTACCAATACTGTTTTTTTTGTTGTATCTAACTTAAAAAAGTCAATGGCTTGTGCTCTTTTATTGGATACATCCAATAAATCTTGACGAATAGGATTACCTGTTTTTATTAATTTATTGGCAGGGAAAAATTTGTCCATATTATCATAAGCCACACAAATTTTCCGTACCCTGTCTTTTAAAATTTTATTGGTAATACCTGCATATGAATTTTGTTCATGAATGAGGGTAGGTAAGTTTTTAATTGTAGCTGCATATAACATAGCACTACTGGCAAAACCCCCAAAACCAATCACGGCATCTGGTTTAAACTTTCTTATAATACTTAGCGACTTCCATAAACTCGATACCACTTTAAATGGAAACAATATATTTTTATAGGTTATTCTTCTTTGTAAACCACTTATCCAAAGTCCTTCTATTTTATAACCGGCTTTTGGCACTTTTTCCATTTCCATTCTATCGCTGGCACCCACAAATAAAAACTCCACTTCGTGGTTTAGTCTTTTTTCTAATGCTTGCGCAACGGCTATGGCAGGGTATATATGACCTCCTGTTCCTCCTGCACTTATAATAATTTTTAATTTATTTCCCATCATGTACTGAATCGTTTCTATGATTATGTAGTAATAAAATTATTGTTTTTCGAATCTGTTTGTTCGTTCTTTTCTTCTATGTTTTCTGCTTCAATATGCCTGCTTACACTCATAATTAAACCCAGTGTAGTAAAGGTAAATAACAAGGATGTTCCTCCTTTACTTACTAAAGGAAGTGTTAAACCTGTAACGGGAAATAAATTTACCGCTACAGCCATATTGATGAGTGCTTGTAATACGAGTTGGAATGTTAAACCAACAGCAATGAGTGCTCCAAAAGCCTTGGGCGCCTTTTGAATAATATTGACTGTCCTGTACATAAACCACAGGTAAAGCAACAGCATGACTATACCTAAAATTAGTCCATACTCTTCTATAATAATGGCATAAATAAAATCGGCATAAGCTTCGGGTAAAAAGTTTCTTTCGCTACTTTGCCCCGGGCCTTTGCCAAATATACCGCCTGTGGCTATAGCCATTTTAGCATGATCAACCTGTAAGGTATTATCTTCTTTATCAATTGGTGGATTTACAAAACTATGTATACGGGCTTGCCAGGTATCCATCCTGCCCATTTTTGAGAGTATTTCGGTAGGTGCAAAATAGAGTGTAAAGCCAAATACCAAGCCTACAAATGCATAAACTGCACCAATAGCTAATAAGTGTTTTACTTTTACTCTGCCTAAAAACATAACCAAAAAGCAGGTGGTAAATAGAATGGCTGCTGTACTTAAATTATCTTTACCAATAAGCAAACAGGTAATTGTTATATGCCCTAATAATGGTAAAATTACTTTCTTAAAATTATCTAATTCGTCTTTGTGTTTCGCCAAGGTTCGAATGGTATATAAAAGGATAGCTACTTTGGAAAAATCGGATGATTGAAAAGTAAATACACCAAATGACAACCACCTTTTAGCGCCATTAATGGTAACACCAAATAACAATGTGGCAATGAGTAATGCATAGGATATATAAAGTAAGAACCTTGCTATACCCATAAAATTTTTATAATGTATGGTATGTATGTAAAGCATAATAGCAAAACCAATTGCTATATAAAAACCATGTTGAAAAAGATAAAACATGGCACTGCTTTTATTTTTATAAGCCAACCAACTTACAGAGCTGTATACAGCCAATAATCCCCATAATGATAATATGAGGATAATGAACCACATGGCTTTGTCGCCTTTGGGTTTAAGAAATTGTGCTAAATCCATGGTGTGTTTTTAATAAATATCAAGGCAATTATTGCAAGCTAATTACCTTGAATATTTATTGATTGTTTTTACAAGTTTCTTACTGCGGCTTTAAATAATCTTCCGCGTTCTTCATAGTTTTTAAATAAATCAAACGAAGCGCAAGCCGGTGATAACAATACACACTCGCTTGTTTTTGCAAATTTGAATGCTACTTGCACTGCTTCTTGTGCACTTGATGTATTGATGATTAAATCAACATCTTTACCAAATGCTGCATGTATTTTTGAGTTATCAACTCCCATGCAAACAATAATGCGTACTTTCTCTTTTACCAGTTCATTCAGCATAGTATAATCGTTACCTTTATCGGTACCACCAGCAATCCAAATAGTAGGTTTTTCCATGCTTTCTAAAGCAAACCAGGCTGCATTTACATTAGTAGCTTTTGAGTCGTTAATAAAATCAACTCCACGCACTGTAGCTACTTTCTCCAGTCGGTGTTCAACATTTTTAAAATCCATCAGCGCTTCGCGAATGGTTTCATTTTTAATTTCAAGAGCCTGACCAACAATGGCCGCGGCTAGTGAATTGTAAGCATTGTGCCTACCTTTAAGTGCAAGTTGAGAAATTAACATAGTATAAGGATTTAATTGATTTTGTTTGATTCGCACAGTAATAGTTCCATCCATTGCGGTTCCACCAATTGCAAGATTTTGGTTTAACGAGAATGGAACTACCTGCGCTTTTATATTTATTTTTTTCAAGTTTTCTAAGGTTATTTCATCATCGGCACAATACAAAAAGTAGTCGCTGGTAGTTTGGTTTTGCAAGATTTTAAACTTAGCGTCTACATAGTTTTGTAACTGGTATTGATACCTGTCTAAATGGTCGGGTGTAATATTAGTTAGTATGGCTATGTTGGCTCTGAAAGCATACATATCATCTAACTGAAAACTACTTATTTCTAATACAAAATAATCGTACTCTTTTCCGGCTACTAAGCGTGCAAAGCTTACTCCAATATTGCCTCCACAGGCTACATTTAATCCTGCTTTTTGCAGTAAATGATACACCAATGAAGTGGTGGTAGTTTTACCATTGGTTCCTGTAATGGCAATTATGTAAGCATTGGTATAACGGGCTGCAAATTCTATTTCGCTGATGATTGGAATTTGTAATGTTCTGATTTTTTGAACTAGTTCATTTTTTTCAGGTATACCCGGGCTTTTTATAATTTCACTCGCATTCAGTATTAAACTTTCGGTATGTTGTAACTCTTCAAAAGCAATAGCATGTAGCTGCAATTCCTCTTTGTAATTTTGAGGAATAGCACCCTTGTCAGACACAAACACCTCAAAGCCCTTTTGTTTGGCTAAGATAGCTGCGCCTGTTCCGCTTTCACCGCTTCCGAGTATAACTATTCGTTTCATTTTTTCTTTTTGCTACTGGCTCCCGATAGCTATCGGGATAGCATTCGGTTGTTGTTGTTATTCTTTTTAAAAGACGTTGCATGCAACGTCTCTACGTTTGGTGTTATCTTACTTTTAAGGTTATAATGGTTATAATGGCTAACATGATTCCTATAATCCAAAAGCGGGTTACAATTTTTGATTCATGAAAACCTAATTTTTGATAATGGTGATGCAGAGGTGACATTTTAAATAATCTGTTGGCTCTGGCAAATTCAATTCCGTGCTTGCGTTTTTGGTATTTGAAGTAATACACTTGTAGTATTACTGATAAATTTTCAATTAGGAATACGCCACATAGAATTGGAATCAATAATTCTTTACGAACCATAATAGCAAATACGGCTATAATACCTCCCAGTGAAAGGGAGCCTGTATCACCCATAAAAACCTGTGCAGGAAAAGCATTGTACCATAAAAAACCAACACAAGCTCCAACTAGCGCTCCACCAAAAATTACCATTTCGCCCAAGTTTGGTATATACATTACTCCGAGGTATTCGGAGAAAACTAAGTTACCACTTATGTAGGCAAAAATACTTAGTACTAATGCTATAATAGCCGATGTGCCTGCGGCCAGCCCGTCTATACCATCGGTTATATTGGCACCGTTTGATACGGCTGTAATGATAAAGGTAACAACGACTAAAAATATCAGGTAATTGTATTTTTCAAAACCTTCCCAAATCCAGCTTAACAGATATTTGTAATCAAACTCAGTTGCTTTGAAAAAAGGGATAGTGGTAGTAGTTGCTTTCTCATCGTGTACATATAAAATTTGTCCATCAATAACTGTTTGTTGTAAGTTATTGGCTTGTATAAACTCCATACTTACGTCTTGTGGCTTGTAAAAATCTTTTGTTTTTACATGTTGGTTATAATACAAGGTAGTGGCTACTATTACACTAATTCCTACCTGACCAACTATTTTAAAACGTCCTGCTAAACCTTCTTTGTTCTTTTTAAATACTTTTATATAATCATCTAAAAAACCTACTGCACCTAGCCATAAGGTAGTAACTACTGATAAAATTATATATACATTATTGACACGTGCAAATAATAAGGTGGGCAATAAAATAGCCGCCAATATAATAAGTCCACCCATGGTAGGTGTGCCTACTTTTTGTTTCTCACCTGCTAATCCTAAGTCGCGTATTTCGTCAGCTACTTGTAAATTGCGCAGTTTTGCTATCAGGTTTTTACCAAATATCATAGAGATAGTTAATGATAAAATAATAGCCATAGCAGCCCTGAACGAAATGTACTGAAACACGCCTGCTCCCGGGAAGTTAAATGCTTTGTTTAAATAGTCGAATAAGTAGTATAACATAATAGGTAATGGTTATTGTATAAATGCTATTTTTAAATTTTATTGGTTAAATAATTGAAAAACTTCTGCTAACACTTCTTTGTCGTCAAAGTGATGTTTTACTCCGTTTATCTCCTGGTAATTTTCATGTCCTTTGCCTGCTACTAAAATGATATCGCCTTTATTGGCCATACTCACGGCTGTTTTAATAGCTTCTCTCCTATCGGTAATGCGTAATGTTTTTTTATAATGAATAGGCTCCACTCCTTTTTGCATTTCATCCAAAATGGTTTCCGGATTTTCGTTGCGTGGATTATCAGCCGTAAAAATTACTTTAGTGCTTAATGCGGTGGCTACTTGTGCCATTATTGGTCGTTTTGCAGCATCTCTGTTTCCACCACAACCCACAACGGTTATCAATTGTTCGTTAGTGCTTCTTATACTGTTAATGGTATCCAATATATTTTTCAATGCATCGGGCGTATGCGCATAATCAACAATGGCAATTAGTCCACCTGGCGACTGCATAAAATCAAAGCGGCCATTGACTGCATTCAGGTTTGATAAATGGGTAATGATTTCCAATTTGTCTTTACCTAATAAGAAGGCTGCACCATAAACGGCTAATAAATTGTAGGCATTAAACTGGCCTACTAACTTAAACCAAGCTTCATCGCCATTGATATTTACCAGCATACCGCTAAAGTCGGCTTCAATTACTTTGGCTTTAAAATCGGCCATTGAATTTAACGAATAGGTATAGCGTGCTGCTTTTGTATTTTGAAGCATTACTGCCCCATTCTTATCGTCTTTATTGGTTAACGCAAAGGCATCATCATTGATGGTATCAAACAATTTTTTCTTTGCCTTAATATAGTTATCAAATGTTACATGGTAGTCTAAATGGTCATGTGTAATATTGGTAAATATGGCTCCGGCAAAATGCAAACCTGTTATTCGGTGTTGATCTATGGCATGTGAACTGGCTTCCATAAAGCAGTATTCACAGCCTTCTTCTACCATTTGGTTTAACAACTCGTTTATTTTAATGGCATCAGGGGTAGTATGTGTACTTGGTATGATGTCTTCGTTTATCTGGTTTTGCACTGTTGATAA
Organism: Bacteroidota bacterium; assembly: GCA_040388375.1. Lineage (NCBI taxonomy): Bacteria > Pseudomonadati > Bacteroidota > Bacteroidota bacterium. The sequence goes on from JAZKBU010000006.1 coordinate 200,317, forward strand.
TAAACCAACGTGGTGGTCAAACGAACGAAACAATTTAAATAACAAGGTAGCTACTGTTGTTTTGCCGTTGGTGCCTGTTACGGCTACTAACTTTAATTTTTGTGAAGGATACTCGTACCAGCAAGCTGCCATGTTAGCCATTGCCACACTGGTATTGCTTACCTGAACGTAACAAACATTTTCGTTTAATACATCTGGTAATATTTCGCATACTATACAAGTGGCTCCTTTGTCAATTACATCTGCTATAAATTTATGACCATCAACCTGAGTACCTTTTACAGCAAAAAACACTGCACCATTGCTTACGTTTCTTGAATCGTAAGTAAGTAATGATACTTCCATTTGCATGTTACCATGTACTGAAATTGTTTCTGTTGCTTGTATTAAGTCTTCTAATTTTACTGTCATCGATTTTATCCTAAAATTAAATTTACTTTTGACCCTTTATTGTAATTGGAACCTGCTTTTACTGATTGATATTTTACTTTACCTAATCCTTTAATGGAAACTTTCATGCCTTTATTTTCTAAAAGAAACAAAGCATCTTTTGCAGTCATTCCTTTTACATCGGGCATTTGTTTGTTTACATGTTTAATAGGCTGCATAGCCAACGAGTTGTCTTGCTTTACCAAATTCATCCAGTTGGTTTCGTACTCGCTTATGGAGTCGTTATGTACATGCGATGAAATACCAACTTCATTTAAAACAGACGTAACTTCTACCTTATGCGCTTTGTATATTTCAGGCAAATCGGTTGATGCCACAGGATAAATTTCTGCTACGTCTTTGTGAATTTGTGTAGAGGTAGCATATATTTTATTGGCTAAATCTTTAAATACGGGTAATGCTAACTGGGCTCCATAAATCATACTTCCCTGCGGACGAATAATAACTACGTAGCAACTGTACTTTGGCTTATCGGCAGGAAAATAACCACACCACGAAGCACGGTATACTTTGGCTCCACCCTGATAATAATCTTCGCCACGTTGTATAATAGCTGTTCCTGTTTTGCCCGCAAAGGTGTATGGCAGCTTCGCATTTTCTTTGTTAAACGCTGTACCATGTTTCACCACTCCTTCCATCATTTTGCGCAATTGTTTCGCTACACTTGGTTTGCATATTTGTTCGTTTAACACTACGGGATTAAATGATTGAACAACATGGCCTGATTTCAATATTTTTTTAACCAATAAGGGTTTAACCATTTTGCCATTATTAGCTACCGCATTGTAAACGGTTAGCATTTGTAATGGCGTTAATGAAATACCGTATCCTCTGCTTACTGCCGACAAATCACTTTTACTCCAATACTTACTTTTTGGGGTAAGGTACTTAGGGGGTAAGGCACCATGTATTTGTAAATCTAAATTGGCATTTAAACCTATCTTATCTAAATACGCGTAATGTTCTGATGGCTTTCTATCATAATATCTTACTATCTGTTTTGCAAAGGCCACGTTTGATGATTGCTCAAATGCCTGTTGCATATTTAACTCCATATAACTATGTGAGTCTTCTACAGGTTGTCCGTATATCATCGCTCTGCCACCTTCTACATTTACTATATCGTTTGGTTTGGCATAACCGTTATCTAACAAACTCATCATCGTTACGAGTTTAAAAGTAGAGCCCGGTTGTACTCTTAAACCAATGGCATCGTTGAATCTTTCTTCGTAAGTACCATCTTTCATGCGGGTTAAATTGGCTATTGCTTTTACCTCACCTGTTTCTACTTCCATTAATATAGCCGTGCCACGCATTGCCATATTTTGTTGCAATACTTTTAACAATGATTGTTGCGCTACATCCTGTAAATTGATGTCGATGGTTGAAATGATATCGCAACCGTTTTCTGCATCTACTTTGTTTTCATTGTTAATAGGAATATATACGCCACCGCTCACGCGTTGTTTCATCTGCAAGCCGGCAGTGCCTTTTAAATAATCATCGTAAAAGCCTTCTAAACCTACATATTTATCGGCATTGGCATTCACAAAACCAATGGTTCTGAAAGCCAGTGTTTGAAATGGTTTTACACGGGTGCTTCTAGGTTCTAATATTAAACCTCCTGTTACACGGCCAATTTTAAACAATGGAAATTGTTTAACGCGTAACATTTGTTGGTGTGTAATACGTTTCTTTAATGTAAAATAACCTATCTCCTCTTTACGCAAATTTTTCAATAAGCTTTTGTACTCACCAGCACTTCTGTCTTTAAACTCCTGGCTTAAATAATAGCTTAATGAATCGCAGTATTTATCAAACGTGTCTTTCTTGGCAAACGAAGGTGCAGTAGCATCTACTATCATATCGTAAATAGGTAACGAGGTTGATAGTAAAGCACCATTACAGTCAAATATATTACCACGTAGAGGCTCTATAGCTTCCTGCTTTACTGAAAATTTACGCGCTTTGGCTTGCCATTTATTTTTCTCTACAAACTGTAGTTTATACAAACTAAAAAATATGGCGCACGCTAATATGCACATCAAACCAAATATGGTTAATGTTCGTATTAGAATTGCTTTACGTGCGTTTATTGCCATTTACTTTATAGTTATTTTTACGGGTGGTATTGTTGCTTCTTTTACGTAATCAGTATCGCCTTTTGTATACTCTGCTTTGCGAAACTCTTTTAACTTATCGGCTATAGCTGATTGCCTGCTGGCATTCATCATTTCGCTTAAAGTTATTATATACTGGTTACGTAACTCTTTGTTTTCTTTTGTTAACTGGTCTATCTTTTTATTCAGCTGGTCGTTGTTATGACTACTCCATATTAAAATGGCGATTAAACCACAACCAAAAATAATAAACGGCATTTGCGCAAACAGCGCATTTGAGTTCAACTTGAAGTCTATATCAGATAAGCGTTTCACGGCACCTTCTATTATTTTGGTGTCGGGCTTTGCTGTTTCCTTTACTTCAGGTTCATCGCCTATTATTATTTTGTTACTCACTGTATAACTTATATTTTTTCAGCTACTCTTAACTTAGCACTTCTAGACCTGTTGTTTTCTTCCTGTTCACTATCAGAAGCTACTATGGCTTTTTTATTTAAAGGATTAAATGGCCTATTGATATTGCCAAAAAAATCCTTGTCTAATTCACCTAAAAAGTTGCCACTGTTCATATAGTTTTTCACCAATCTATCTTCTAATGAATGGTAACTCATAATAACCAACTTGCCTGCGGGCTTAATAATATCGCCACATTGTAGCAACATTCTTTCCAACACCTGCAACTCATTGTTTACTTCTATTCTTATAGCCTGGAATACCTGGGCATAAAACTTAAAATCTTTAAACTTGGGTGCTAAGTGTTTAATAGCTGCTTTAAAATCGCCAATGGTTTCAATGGCTTTTCCGTTTCTGGCAGCTATTATATCGGCTGCCATTTTACGGGAGTTATGCAACTCACCATATTTATATAATACATTGGCTAAGTTTTCAGCGGTATAATTATTAACTACTTCAAACGCTGATAAAGTTTGATGCTGGCTCATGCGCATATCTAATTTTGCCTCATCAAAGCGAATGGAAAAACCTCTTTCGCCTTCATCAAACTGATGTGATGAAACACCTAAATCGCCCAACAAACCATCTACCTTATCAAAACCCTGGTATTGTATATGGTTTTTTAAAAACTCAAAATTCTGATCTATGAAAATGAAACGCTCATCGTTTATTAAATTACGTTTGGCATCTTCGTCCTGATCAAAAACTATTAACTTACCTTTTTTACCTAACTTATTTAATATAGCTCTGCTATGTCCGCCTCCACCAAATGTTATATCCACATAAACGCCATCGGGCTTTATGTTTAATGCCTCTAAGCATTCGTTTAACATGACTGGATTATGATACATTGGCTATTTGTTTTGTTTGTTTGCTTTAATTGTTAATTGCTATTGTTCTTCGTTTTTCTTTTTAGTCATTACCTCTTCGGCTAAAGCACTAAAATCTTCCGGCTCTGCACTTAACATATTATCGTATTCTGCTTTGCTCCAAACTTCTATTTTGTTACCATATGCCAACAACACCAACTCTCCGCCATTTAAGCCTGCATACTCTTGCAATGGTTTTGGCAAAAGAATACGACTGGCTGTATCCATTTCCAATCTGCTTGCTCCTCTTAAAAAGTAGCGTTTAAACTCACGCTCTTTTTTTATGTAATCACTCAGTTTATTTATTTCTCCAGCTATGTTATCCCACTCGTTAGCGGGGTACAATACACAACACTTTTCGAACCCACGATTGATGAAGAAAGCATCCTTCGCTTCTGCAGGAAGTTGCTTTTTCAATGCTGCAGGCACTATTAACCTGCCTTTAGCATCTAATTTACATTCATATTCACCGTGGAGATTGAGCAATTTGTTTTTTGTTATAACGCTGTAAAAATAAAAACAAAAATCCACTTTTCTCCACTTTCCCCCACTTTTGTTGAAAATTGGAGCTTTTTTATATTCACAATCTCCCTTAAAGAAATTCACAATGTCGCATTTGTGTAAGGCGAAATCGGTTTATAAGTTAAAGTGGGGGATTTTTTAAAGCAGGTGGTTTTGGGTAGTTAAAAAGTCGCTTTTAAAGCTTTAAAGGGCAGTTATTTGAGAAATAAAACAGAAAAATGGAACCAAAAATTCTTTTTCAGTTGTAAAAACAACTCCCTGAATCTATCCTCTTAAGTTAAATATTGATTGTTTATTTAGTGGCAAGCTTATACTTTTACCTCTTGATGAAAACTACAACAGTAGCCTGTTTCTTTGCTTGTACCAACTACTATACTAACACATGCCTATTAAACTGATAAAATATTTTTTCTTTCTTGTTGTAGCTTGCATACCGCTTGTACACTGGGCTCCCATATTGGATACCACTATGTTACCCAGACAAATTTGGTTTACCGGATTTACGTTAGTGTGTACCAGCATTTTACTATTTACCAAATCAAAAAGCATTGCATTAACACCCATTCATTGGGCTTTATTGGTTATTATTATACTGAGTGGCTTTTCCATTACGTATGCTTTTAATGCTGCTGAAGCTATTTATACTTTTAATAAATGGTTGCTGTATGCCAGCCTGTTTACCTTGCTTTTAATGCTGTTACAAAATGGCTTAATTGACTTAGCCATTATTAGTAAAGCGGTTTTGGTATTGTTGGTAATAGCCTGTGGTTTTCAAGTATATGAGTTTATACAAAAAGGTAGTTTTAAATTGTTAGAAGGTAAAAAGCTGTATGAAATAAACAGCCTTTTTGGACATAAAAACTTATTCTCTTCTATTGTTTTCTTATGCTTTCCTTTTCTTATTTATTTAATACTTCAAGCAAAAAAATGGTTACAAATAGTAAGTATTGCAGTGCTTTTAATAGCTTTGGCTTTATTGGTTTTAATACAAACCAAAGCGGTATTATTGGCTCTTGTGATAGGTATTGGTGTGAGTGGATTTGCTTTGTTTAACCATATTCCAATCAGCAAAAAAGTAAAGATTGTAAGCGTTTTGGTGTTTATAGCGGCTATTGTTTTTTTAGCCTATATCGGCAGAAACAAACTTACCTTATTGAGCAATAATGATACGGTGAAGGAACGCATATTGTTATGGAACAATACTTGGCAAATGATTAAAGAAAACCCTGTTGGGGGGGTAGGTGCAGGTAACTGGCAAATATTTTTTCCTAAATATGGCTTACAGCATTTTATTCAAACCAACTATTTAATTAGTGATGGTTACACTACTTTCCAAAGACCTCACAATGATTTTTTATGGATTTGGAGTGAACTGGGCTTATTACCTTTATTGGCTTATATAGGTATATGTATAGTGGGTGTTTTTTATGCCGTCAGCAATGTAAAAAAAGCCGATACTATGAAACAGAAAATAGTTTCGGCTGGTTTTTTAATGGCCGTAATTGGTTACGTATGTATTGGTTTGGTTGATTTTCCATTGGAAAGAAGTGAACACCAATTTTTCTTTTTTCTGGTATTGTCTATCATTTGCCATACACATTTAACATATCATAAAAGTAAAACTACTTACAAATCAACAGGGTTATTGCTGCTTATTGTTATAGCGGGTATATTTAATATAACGGTATTTACCAAACGAGTTAATGCGGAAACACATGCGCACCAATTGCTTATAGCACACAGCAAAAACAACTGGAGTCTAATGGTTAAGGAAGCTAAAAAAGCCACTAACTATTTTTACACTATTGATAATTTTTCTATACCTCTTCAATGGTATGCGGGTGTGGCTTACTCAGCATTAAACAGTCCGGCTGAGACTAAAGTACAATTTGAAAATGCGTATGCTGTTAACCCTTATCAAATACATGTTTTAAACAATATTGCTTCAGCAAATGAAATGGAAGGCAAGCATGATTTAGCTATTCAGTACTACAATGAAGCTTTGGCTATTTCGCCTTTTCAGCCTGATGCATTATTGAATAAAAGTGCCGCTTTGTTTAACAAGGGGTTGGTTGATGAAGCCTTTTTAAACATTCTTAAATTTAAATTTGACAGTACAAACGACCAATTTAAAAACTATTATTTAGCTATTGCCAAAGCGAAGTTTGAAAAGGATTTAACGAATAAAAAGCCGGATGCAACAAAACTACCTTTTGAGTTGTCTGATATAAAAAATGACACAGTACTACTAAATAAGTTTAATGAATTAAAAAAAGTTTATCTAGCTTCGTACCACTAAAACTAAAATATGAAAATAAAATTTACCCTCACTTACTTATTGTTGTTTTTAGGACTTGGCGTATTTGCCCAAACCTTTACAATAAACCCAACCAATGCCAACAAAGGACAAAGCTTACCTGTTACCATAACAGGGGTTGGTACTAATTTCGCCAGTGGAACAAACACCATTACCTTTGTAAGACAAGGTTCTGCTACCACTGCTATTACTGTTTCTAACCTTACTGTTATTAATAACAACTTAATGGCCGGTATGCTTAGCGTTGGCTCTAATGCCATTGCAGCAGCTTACAGAGTAAGTATTGCAAGCACAGTAAACCCTACTATTAATTTAGCCAATGGCTTTACCGTTAACAGCGCTTCATCAACAGCAAGTTTAACGGCTATAGCTCCAAATACAGGAGCACAAGGACAAAGCTTAGCAGTTTCTATTACGGGTACCAATACACATTTTAACAGTGCCAGCAATACAGTGAAATTTTTCTCGCAGGGAACAGAATCGTTTGATATTTATGAACTGTACAACACTCCGTTTGGCAGTGGTATATTGTCTTCCAATTTATTAATAAGTCCAAATGCACCTACCGGGGTTTATTCTGTTGGTGTTGAGAACAGTGTAGATGGTTTATTAATGTTAAACAACTCGTTTACCATTACGGCCAACAACAAATCGCTTACTACTGTTACGCCTAACCATGCCGAACAAGGAACTCTAGGGGAACTTTCTGTTACCATTACCGGTTTAAACACGCAGTTTAATACAGGTAGCCCTACTTTTTATTTTATACGCCAGGGTAGTCCAACGGCTAATATAGAAGTGGCGAGTGTAACAGCTACCTCGGCCACATCGGTTAATCTTAAATTGCGTATTCACTATAATGCACCTATTGGCTTGTACGATATTGGCTACTTTAATATTGATGACGGTGCTGTTTTAAAATCGGATGCATTTACGATAGACCCTAGTACCGGCATTAAAGAAATAGATTTAAAAGCTACAAAAATTTATCCGAACCCTGCCAGCAAACAGGTAACTATTGAAAGCAAGCAAAATATTGAAACCATTACGCTGTTTGACGTTACGGGTAAAGAAATGGGCCATAAAACCCCAGAAAGGGAAACACAAACGTATGAGTTAAACTTAACGGATTTGGCTATACCAAAAGGCATTTACTTTATAAAAGTAGTAAGCCACGATGGATCAGTTACCAAGAAAATCATTATAGAATAAGTATAGCTTGTACACATAAAAACTAAAAAAAGCCCCTGACTAAAATTAGGGGCTTTTTTATTGCGTTTGAAACCAACCTTTTTCTTACTTTCGCTGACCTTTGCAATACACTCACATGACAATTAAAGTAGAAAGTTTAACAAAAATATATGGCAGCCAAAAAGCTTTAGATAGCATTAGTTTTGAAGCACATAAAGGCGAAATATTAGGCTTTTTAGGACCAAACGGTGCAGGGAAATCAACCACGATGAAAATACTGACGGGTTATATTCCAGGCACTAGCGGCAAAGCATTTATAAACGGAAACGAAATAAATGAAAACAGTATTGCTATTAGAAAAGAGGTAGGTTATTTACCTGAGCTGAATCCGCTTTATACGGATATGTATGTAAAGGAGTATTTGGTTTTTATAGCCAATACTTATGGTTTAAAGCAAAGTGCAAACGAAGCTGCGGAAAGCATGATAACTAAAACAGGACTAACTGCTGAACGCAACAAAAAAATAGGCCAGTTAAGTAAAGGATACAAACAAAGAGTGGGCTTAGCAGCCGCTATGATTCACAACCCAAGTGTACTTATTTTAGACGAACCTACCAGTGGATTAGACCCAAACCAGGTAACTGAAATAAGGCATTTAATTAAGGAAATAAGCAAAGACAAAACAGTTATACTTTCTAGCCATATTATGCAGGAGGTGGAAGCCATGTGTAACCGAGTGGTAATTATTAATAAAGGTAAAATTGTAGCGGACAATACGATTGAAAAGCTACAACAAGCATTAAGCAAGGAGTTTATTATAGATGTAGAGTTTAAAAACAATCCTAGCCCAAGTGAGTTGCAAGCTATTGACAAAGCATTTAAAATAAGTACTACTAAAAACGGATTTACCATCAGGGCAGCTTACGATGCAAGGGAAAAAATTGCGCAGCAGGCGGCTCAAAACAATTGGTTGGTTTTATCTATGCATTTAGAAGAAAGTTCGTTGGAAGAGGTGTTTCAAAGTTTAACCAAATAACATAAAATTCGTTTTTGCATTATTAACTCATCCACACTATAACAAAACAGTTTAAATCTATAACTATTCAAAATGCTCTCTATACTAAAAAAAGAAATACGCAGTTTCCTTAGCTCATTAATTGCTTATGTGGTAATTATTGTGTTTTTAATAGCCACAGGATTATTTATGTGGGTGCTGCCCGATAACAATGTGTTTGATTTGGCTTATGCCAACTTGGATACTTTATTCAGTATGGCTCCTTGGTTATTTATTTTCTTAATATCGGCTATTACCATGCGTAGTTTTAGCGAGGAGAAAAAGAATGGAACCATTGAGCTGTTAACTACCAAACCCATTAGCGATTTACAAATTATACTGGCTAAATATTTTGCCGGTGTTATACTGGTATTGTTCTCGCTTATTCCAAGTTTACTGTATTTTTATACGGTTTACCAATTAGGTGCGCCTGCGGGTAATATTGATATTGGCGCTACCTGGGGCTCATACATTGGTTTGTTTTTTTTAGCCAGTTGTTTTGTAAGCATTGGCTTGTTTGCTTCGGTAGTTACCGATAACCAGATTGTATCGTTTATACTGAGTATGTTTTTATGTTATTTGTTTTATAACATGTTTGACTTACTGGCCGACTTTAAACTGTTAGGCTCGTGGGATAGTTTAATAGCCGGTTTAGGTATTAACGCCCATTACGAAAGTATAAGCCGTGGTGTTATTGACAGCCGCGATATACTTTACTTTATCAGCTTTATAATTTTATTTATTTATGCTACTAAAACCGTTTTTAGTTCGCGCAAATTTTAATTCTTTTTGAAAAATACTTATGTTTAAAATAAATAAAAGGAAACAATCCTATATTCAATTACTGATAGTTATAGCTATAGCCATTTTAGTAAATGCTATTTTGAGTAACTACTTTTTCAGGATTGACTTAACCAAGGAAAAAAGATTTACACTAGCTCCTGCCAGTAAAAAACTAGCTGCCAAAGTAAATGAAAGTATGCTGGTAAAAGTATATTTAGAGGGCGAGTTTCCGGCAGGTTTTAAAAGACTGAAGCAGGCTACCAAAGAAATGTTGGATGAGTTTAAAGTTTATTCAAACAACAATATTCAGTACGAATTTATTGACCCCTTTAAAGGTGTTACGGAAAAACAAAGCAACGATATATTAGAGGAGTTAAGTGAAATTGGTATACAGGCTACCAGCATACAAGTAAAAAAGGATGATGAGTTTAGCCAGAAAATAATTGTACCGGGAGCGGTATTGTATTACAAGGACAAGAAGTTTCCTATTAACTTATTAAAAGGTCAGTTTGGGCAAGCACCGGAGGCCGTTTTAAATACATCTATAGAGCAATTGGAATACGAAATAGCCAATGCCTTACGCAAAGTAACACAGGTAGCAGTAAAACAAATTGCTTTTATAAAAGGACATGGTGAACTGGATAAATGGAACATTATAGATGGCAAAGCAGAGCTTAAACAATTTTATGAAATAGATGATTTGGATTTAACCATAGTACCTCCGCAAAAACTAAACGAGTATGCAGGTATTATTATTCCAAAACCTACTTTGCCTTTTAGCGATTTTGATAAATTTAAACTGGACCAATATGTAATGCATGGTGGTAAAATTATTTGGCTGGTTGAATCGCAGTTGGCCGATATGGATAGCTTGCATAACTCGCCACAATATTTATCTATAAGCTATAACCAAGGTTTAGAAGATTTATTGTTTAAGTACGGTGTGCGCATAAACAACAATATTATACAGGACATACAGTGCAATACCATACCTGTATTATCGGGTATGCGCAATGGCACACCGGAACAAAAGTTATTACCTTGGATGTTTTACCCCGTAGTTCCACCTACCAGCAATCATCCGATTGTACGTGGGGTTGACCCGATATGGTTTCAGTTTGCAGGCAGTATAGATACTGTGCCAAGTAAAAATATTAAGAAAACGGTATTGTTGGCTTCATCGCAATACTCCAGAGCTGTACCCGCACCTGTTAGAGTTGATATTCAAATAGCTCGCCTTAAACCGGAACCCGAATTGTTTAGAACAGGTGGCAATAAAATAATGGCCGTATTACTGGAAGGTGAATTTAAATCGAATTGGGCACATAGATACGATGCTACCAAAACACCGGAGCTTGATTTTAAAGATAAAATTGACAACAACAAAATGATTGTTATTTCTGATGGCGATGTTTTCCGCAACCAGTACAGCATAAGCAAAGGGCAGGTATTTCCGTTGGGTTATGACCGATATGCCAACCAACAATTTGGCAACAAACGTTTCTTGTTAAACTGCGTTGATTACTTATGTGACGACAGTGGCATTATAGAAGTAAGAAGCAAAGAAGTAACACTACGCTTATTAGATAAGGCTAAGATTAAGAAAGAGAAACTGTTTTGGCAGTTGTTTAATATTGCTTTGCCTATTACTTTAATATTACTTTTTGCTGTTGGCAACCAGTTTTACCGCAAAAGAAAATACACCGTTTAATAAAAAACCGTACAAAACATGAATAAAAAAATATTGATATCAATACTCGTATTAGTGGCTGTTGGCATTGTTTATTATGTAGTAAATAAAAAGCCCTGGGGCATTAACTATAAAGACATAGCTGACTTTGCTATTGAAGACACCAGCAGTATTGATAAAATTTTTATAGTTGACAGAGAAGGGAACAACGTAACATTAACAAAAAAAGAAAATGGTTATTGGTTGGTGAATAATAACAAACGTGCAGACAACAGTAAAATGGAGTTATTGCTATTTACCATGAAAACCATGAAAGTATTGCGCCCGGTGTCGGAAAATGAACACAATACGGCTATAGGTAACTTAGCTACTGAAGGTATAAAAGCAGAGTTTTATTCAAAAAACAATGCGGTAAAAACATTATATATAGGCAGTTCAACACCTGAGCAAAACGGAACTTATATGCTTATAGAAGGTTCAAGCAAAGCTTATGCTACCCACATACCCGGCTTTTTTGGTTTTTTAACTACCCGCTTTATAAGCGATAGTTTGGTATGGAGAGACAGAACGGTATTTAACTATACACCTGAGCAAATAAAAAAAATAGAAATAAACTATGGCAACGGCAATGGTTTTATTATTGACAATACACAAAGCAATGCGCCACAGGTTTTGAACTTAAACAATACACTAAAAGCCATTACCGATATACAATTTGTAAAGTATTACGTAGGCTCGTTTAAGCAACTTAATTTTGATGGTTATGATGAGAACCAAAATGCACATGTAATGGATAGCTTGCATAACGCACAAGCATTTTGCACTATAAAGGTAACGGATAACAACAATCAGCTTAACAGCTTAACACTATACGCCAAACCCATTGACAAGCATACCAAACAGTTATACGATACCGTAACCAATAAAGCTTTTACAAGCGATCAGGAACGTTATTGGGCATTTATGAATAGCGATAAAAGCTTAATGCTGGTGCAACAGTTTAACTTTGGACGTGTGTTAAAACAGCTAAACGATTTTAAATAATTAGCTATAAATTTTTGAGCTTATTTAGATTAAAAAAGAGGCTTAAAGCAAAGGTGTTGTTAATGCCACCATTGTTTTGTGATACGTTTAATAACCCTTGCTCATAACGAATTTGCACTCCTATTTCATTTTTGTAAACAACACCAAAACTTCCCGTTAAACCAAAATCGTAGGTATTATAGTTTTTGGCCTGCTCATGATTTAAATAGCTATGTTGTGGATTTACCCATGCTGAAAACAGCAACGCATTATACACGCCAATACCTAAAGCCATGTTTACATTTTTATGAACAGGTATGTACTTTTTAATTACAATGGGTAATTGAATATAATGTAAATATATATTTTCAGTATAGGAGCCTACTTTATCGTTTACACTATTGGTATAAATAACTTCTCTTGCAGAGCCTTTTCTAATATACTGTAAACCAATGTCCGTATGCCAGCCTTTTTGCCAATGGGTTAATACATTTGCTCCTACTTCCATACCCACAATTGGCTGAGTAAACAAACTATTATTAAGTAGCGTATTCTGATTAATGCCAACCGTAACAAACAGTTTAGAATTGTTTGTTAAGCTATCCATTTTAGCCGCCTTGGCTTCTATGATTAACAAAGTAAAAAGGACTATATATAAAACTCTTTTCATCATTATTTTATTTAGCTATAATAAATTTCTTGGTCATTTTCATTCCGGCATTGTTTACCAATGAACAGAAATAAATACCACTTGACAGTTCTGTTAAATCAACATTGATAACAGAGCCATTCAATACATTTTCTACATACAAGTTATTAGATACTTCTTTCCCTGTAATATCAACTACTGATAGCTTGATACGTTCTTCACTGCTGCAAGCCACAGTAATACTGATATTATTTTGAGCAGGATTAGGAAACAGGGTAAAGCCAAAGTTAGCAGTACTATCCAACTTGTTTTCTATCAAATCATCGCCTTTATGAAACGATTGCGCTTTTGCTTTATATGCACTATTGTCACACAAAGCCTTAATTTCATCATCGGTAGCATGTAAAGTAGCAATATTAACATCTGGGCAATTCCATAAATTTAAATTGGAGAAAAATTCATTTCTAATTACGGAATTAGGATACATGGTACTTTCCTCCGATAATTCTATTGGTTCTTCAGCTACTAACTCTACATTATCATTAATAGTAATATTATTACCTAACACTATTTTACGAGCCTTTAACCAGGTATTGGAAGGAATTGATGTATTACTTGGAATTATAATATTTCCCGGAACCATCATGCTGCTAATTCCCGGCACGTAATTAACATCATTACTATTAGGGTATGAATAAGGAAAGCAAGATATACTTAAAAGTTCCTGGTATTTAAAACCCAGATGTGTAACTAAAGGTGTAGGAAAAGTAGCTTGTTCCAGTCTTACCAATTGATATGTTTTAAAGTTAGCACGACAGTCAGCATTTGGTGGCTCAGGATCTAAAACCGGGTTAGTAAAAGAACTGGTAATATCATAAGTCACCACATTGGTTATTGGTTCTGCCTGAGCATTGTCTTTTCTTTTATACCTAACTAACATTTTTACATATACCTTTGGCATAACACCATTAAACAAAGTAAATGTTACATTTTTTAAACACGTTAATGGCACGTACTTGGTTCTAAGTCTAACAACAGAATTGTCATGACTAATATATTCTAAATCATAATATGCTTTTTCAAGGCTTTTTATTTTATCAGTTACACTTAAAGAACCATTAAACAAGTCGGGATAGTAAGGTAATGCAGGTTGGTTGAAGAAATTAGGAAATATATCATAATTGAGTGTCAAATTAGGGGTATTATTATATTCCAAAACAAAACAGGCATCTATCAGTTCTACTTCTAAATCTGCGGCCGGGTTTACAATGTATTTAATATCTTCATTCAGTTTATATTGTTTAAAAACCGGAGTAGCATTAAAGGCTGCATTTTGAGATAATACCACATCGAAATTGGTGAATTTGGGAAACATCTGTTGATTTATTTCTTCACCTAAATCAAAATCATAGAATTTAAATACTTCATCTCTCCGTGCAATTGGAGCAAATTTAAATTGAGGAGCTTTCAAAATATTAAAAACGCCCAGTATATTATTATATATTGGTGTTAAATTAGATGATACCGTTTTTGAGCCCGGCACCAAAAAATGTACTGGTTTCAAAGGACTGGGAGAACTAATCGTACCATTCAACTTTAAGCTCACATTAAATACCATAGGTGGAGATGGTTTTGTTGTTTCTTTTTTACCGCCATTTATAAAAAAATCTATCAAACCAATGGCCGAGCCTACATAAGGAACAAATGAGGCTATGGTCTTCAAATCCTGATATTCAGTGCTCCCCTGGTAATCGCCAATTTTGTCAATCCCTATGCCTCGTTTAAAGGCATCATCAGTTCTACCTAAGGCATCCCATAAAGCATATTTGGCAGGCAAATTATTAACCCCCTGGTATTGCGGATTTTTCTTTACATAATCATCAAACCAATCACTGACCAATTTATTTTTATACTCCTGGTTACTTTTATTAAGCATATCATCAATTTGCTTTTTATAGCTGCCAAAATCGTTATATCCTTTAATTGCAGCATTACCAGCCCCAGTAACCAAATCTTTGAACGATGTTTTACCATCAGCTTCCGCTTTAATGCCGCTACTATTCATCAAGTCCTGAACAGCCGTCCCTTCAATGTTTGCCGTTATAGTTGAGTTAGTTACCAATACAGGTAAAATTTCTATAGTATTAACTTGGATATTATTAATTGTAGTACAAACACATGGGTCGTAAGCTGTTTGTATTTCGCTTACGAGCCACTGGTAATCATCTTCGTTATTTTGAAGGGCATAATTATTTAATGATTTAAACTTAGCTTTTGTATCAAATTCCAATAAAGTTTTACTTACTTCATTGGCATGGGTATATATTCCGTTTTTTAAACTTGTCACTTCAAAATATATCTGTATGTAAGCACTATTAGCCGTTTTATTCCCTATAACTGCTAAATATACTTTCATTTTACCGGTATATCTATTGTATAAAATAAAGATTGGATTGGCAGTTTTCCTTCCAATGGTACTGCCAATTGTAGGTGTACCAAAATCTTTTAATAACAATTCCCAACCGTCTTCCGGATATATATCTTGTTTACCATTTATTAATTGCGTTACCTCATAACAGTAAGTATTATCGTTATTGCAGCTGCCGGAACCATCCGGTTTGGTACAGAAATATGGCAACTCCACCAAAATGGATGGTGTAGTCAGATTATCTCGCAAATAAACAGGGTGTACCAGATCGGATTTAGTCCAATCCCAATTTTCTGTATTGTCAGTATTAGGCTCATCCCATTTGGTGGTAATAGTATTTATGTTATTCCAACATCCATTCTGTTGTGTTTTGCCTGTTAATGCAATCAGACAAATAAATACCGATATAAAATATATTTTTTTCATGTTATTGAACTACTTATATTATTATTAATTAATTTTTGTACCAATAAATACTTCTCTATTTTTAAAATCCCTGTTTCCCACAGGCATAGTATCTGCGTAACTGTATTCAATAGTAATTTGTTTATTATTCTTTCTATCTAACCAAGCATAACCTTTTAATGGAGGAATGGTATATATTCCTTTTCCCTTGCCATTTCCATCTGCCAAACTAATACTTAAGGCCTTAGGAGATATTCCATTACAATACCACCCTATATTTGCATTATTATTATTATTTACATTTAGAACTGCCTTATCATAAGGAATACCTGAGAATAAACCTACATAAGCGGGGTCACCAACGCCATCTTTCCAAAAGGTATCAAAAAGGGTTACGTTAAAATCAAAGTCGGGTTTTGATAATGTATGCCCTCGGTAGGTTCCATAAATAGGATAATAAGGATAAATGGGTGGTTCAGGTGGTGAGGTAAATTTAACCGGCCACACATAAAAAGAGCGACTTGCCGAATCAATGCCATCATCATTAGGAAAGCATAGCTTATTGGGTTTGCGTTTTATGACCAACTTTACATCAAGCCAGCCTATTGGAAAATTGGTACGTATAAATGATTGGGTATGTAAGGTTTCGGCACCTAATATCCATGTATATTCATCGGCTGCTTGCAATGCCCTGAAACGCACTTTATTGTAATTGGCTATGGTATCTCCCTCAAAATACCTGTCGCCTACCAGCTCTTCTATTACAAAATCGGCTTTTACCTCCTGCGCATTAGTGCAAGGATTTTCCGGTGCTATTTCCTTATCCGGATTACATTGGGCAAATAATAATACCGATGTAATTATTATTAAATATCTTTTTTTCAAATGCAACATTATTTTATTTTTTCACCAATAAATGTTTCTTTATTATTCAAATCAATACTACCCGCTGGAATGCTATCTGCATAACTATATTCTATGGTTATTTTTTTTGTATTAACCCTATCAAGCCAAGCATATGCTTTTATACGAGGAGCATAAGGTGCGGGCACTCCTGGAAATTTTCCATAACCTTTATTATCCATCACAAATGCTTTAGGAGAAAAGCCTCCTTTGTCATCACATAAATCCGCAAAACTTGCATTATTACCTGTGTTTTTATTCCACTCTGATGTAATATAAGGCATACCTGTAATAATACCTACATAGGCAGGGTTGTCATTTCCGTTTTTCCAAAAGGAATCACCTAAAATTATATTAAAATCAAATTCGGGCCTTGATAAGGTATGCCCACGGTAAGTACCAAAAATTGGGTAATTAGGGTATACAGGTGGATTGACTGGCCATCTATTATCTATAGGCCACACATAAAAAGGCCGACTTGCTGAATCTATGCCATCATCATTAGGAAAACACTGCTTGTTAGGTTTACGTTTTATGACCAGTTTTACATCCAACCAGCCGAATGGAAAGTTGGTACGTATAAACGATTGGGTATGCAAGGTTTCTGCACCCAATATCCATGTGTATTCTTCAGCCGATTGCAATGCCCTAAATCTAACCTTAGTGCCATAATCTGCTATGGTATCACCTTCAAAATACCTGTCACCTACCAACTCTTCTATTACAAAATCGGCTTTTACTTCCTGCGCATTGGCACATGGGTTTTCCGGTGCTATTTCCTTATCAGGATTACAAGACCATGTACTTACTACCATTGATGCACTCATTAAAAATAGATGTATAAATTGAAAACGCACGTTAAAACTATTCTGCTAATTTAGCTTTTAAGGTTTCAATTTCTTTTTGCTGTTTTTCAATTTCCTTTTGTTGTTGTAAAACATACAAATGTAACTCTTCTACTTTCTCCAATAATTTTACCTGCATTTCGCCTACATCTATCTGGTTTTTATTGGCAGCTATTTCTTCGGCACTAGGTATATTGGGTAGGTGTTTATATTTACTTATATAAGCGCCCAATTCACTCAATGGCTTTAGTTTGTAATTGTTTTCAAATACATAATCGGGGAACGGGTTAGCCAGGGTAACAATAGATTTACGGGCATATACATAACCATTATCGTCCACCTTAAATAAATCCTGTGTTGCATTTTTATATAAAATTTGTTGCTCGGTAACAGTGAAAAAATTACGGTTATTGCTGTTAATAAAGAAGCCGATAATCGGGCTGCTTACACCATTGGTATTTAAAGTAAGTACACCGGCACTTGATGCAAAAAGGGCAGTGCCGGGAACAGAACCTCCCCTCGTAATAGATAAAGAACTACTATTAATAAGCAAATTGGCATTGACATCAATCCTATTATGGTCTACTTTAAAAACGGATGTAGTGGTGGTTCCATTGTTTGAATTGACTTCGAAAAGGGGAGGAAAAACGGTACCAGGTAATCCCACTACTAATGATTTTGTTATACTTACTGTACTGCCTGTACTTAATATACCACCTGTTGGGCCTGCCCACTGAACGGGGCCTGTATTGTTAATTAACGATTTCCATTGCCCGCCAACATAGCCTTCAAAATCGGTTCCAGTATATCTTATTGTTCCGGGATTATTTAACGTAGTATTACCAAAACGTATTCCACCCATAATATCTAATTTTTCTATAGGGCTGCTTGTTCCAATACCAATATTCCCGCCACTGCTAACAGTTAGTCTGTTGGCTGCATTGGTAATAATTGAAAAAGCATGGTCGCTTCTTGTACCTGTTATACCACCGGTAGGGGAACCATAAAAACCGTAAGCATGTGCCCACAAACCCGCATAAACATTTGCATTATTGGTTGTAGCAATAATTTTTGAGTGTTCTTCTCCGTTAACATTTAACACGGTATTCCAACCCTCCACGTTTTCAGGGGTAGGCGTACCAATACCTACATTGCCGTTGTTTAATATCTCATCACTTCCATTTGTTACCCATTGCGCATTTACTGTTAAGGTTACAGTCAATAGTAAAGCAAATAATAAATTAATTTTTTTCATTTCTTCTTTATTTTATATTGGCAAGATAGCTTTGCCATTATTAAGAAGTCAATAGGGGAAATACTCTTTTTTCGTAGTATAAATACTCTTTTTTTAAAATCTATAAGCAATTGTTTTTGTATCCATACCCATCTAAACATTGCATCTTTCTTTTTTTTATTAAATTCAGCCGTTTTTCATTTACCCCATGTTTAAAAACACTACCCATGAGCAGCAAATACTTAATGTAATTAAAAGCATTACGTTTATTGTTTTATTTTTAGTAATGGGCATGAGCGTATGTGGTATTGTTTTCTGTTTGCAGTTAAGCCATGTGTTAGATAACAATACAGTAACCGTAAACACCTCGAATAAAGAAAACATTGCCACTTTAAGCAGTCCAAATAAAACAGAATGGTTATGTCCTGATACCAATAGCATAGCCGATGAACCCAATGCTGCACTCATAAAATATGGCAGAGATTTAATTATAAATACCAGTTATTATTTAGGACCTAAAGGCAAGGTAGCACACTTAAGCAATGGCATGAATTGCCAGAACTGCCACTTAGAAGCAGGCACTAAAATATTTGGAAATAACTACAGTGCAGTAGCCGCTACTTATCCAAAATTCAGGGAGCGTTCAGGCGGGGTGGAAAGTATTTTTAAACGGGTAAACGATTGTATAGAACGTAGTTTAAATGGTACTGCTTTAGATACCACCACCCAAGAAATGTTAGCCATAAAAGCTTATATAACCTGGTTAGGTAAAAACGTAACCAAAGGCGAAAAGCCTAAAGGTGCAGGCTTACAGGAACTGCATTATATAAGCCGTGCTGCCAATGCCGATAATGGCAAAGTAATTTATGTAAACAAATGTGCTTCGTGCCATGCAGAGCAAGGCGAAGGTAAATTGAATGCCGATTTGGTTTCGTACCAATACCCTCCTTTATGGGGAACGCATAGCTACAATATAGGTGCAGGTTTATTCCGCTTATCGCGCTTTGCTGCATTTGTAAAAGACAATATGCCTTTTGGTGCTAACTATAAAACCACACAGTTAACTGATGAAGAAGCGTGGGATGTAGCCGCTTTTGTTAACTCGCAACAAAGGCCAACAAAAAACTTACTGGCCGACTGGCCTAAAATAGCCGCTAAACCTGTTGACCATCCCTTTGGCCCGTATGCCGATAACTTTACCGAACAACAGCATAAGTATGGGCCATTTGAACCCATAGCTGAATACAAAAAACAAACTAAACAAAAATAAGAGCGTATGCCTATATATAAATGCCAACACCATATTGATTGCAATTGCCACGAAGAATTAATTATCAATAAAGAATCGGAAGATTTTTCGAGAAGGAATTTTTTAAAGCTGGCCAGTACCATTGGCTTTGGTTTCTCTATGGCTCCATCGGTAATGGGCAATATAAAACAGCAACAAGGTAAAGACTTAGCCATAAACGCAAGCCAAAGTGTACAAAGCGGAAAGGCTAAAAAAATAAGCATACTCCATACGGCTGATATTCACGGACAGCTAATGACGCACGATGAGTTTTTTTTAGAGCAAGGCCAAGTAGTATATAAAAAACGGGGTGGACTGGCTAACTTAAAAACATTGGTGAATACCTATAAAAAACAAAACCCGTACAATACCCTTTTGCTAGATGGTGGCGATTGTATTATGGGCTCGGCTGTTGCAGCCTTTACCAATGGCTCCGCAATGGTGCCCTTAATTAATAATATGGGTTATGATATTACTTTACCCGGAAACTGGGAAGTAGTATATGGCAAAGAGTGGATGATGAATGATTTGGGTAGTTACAATGCACAAAAAATATGTGCCAATATGTACCACGATACAAACGATGAATACAAAGGCGATTTACTATTTCAACCTTATACCATTAAATATATTGATGGGATAAAAATAGGCTTTATAGGTTATAACGATCCGTTAACCGCGCTCAGGCAGGCACCGGCTTTTAGCAGAGGTATACGCTTTACAAGGCCCGAAATGAATATAGCCAAGTATATAAAAATACTCAAGGAGAAAGAGCAATGTACGCTTGTTATTTTATTGACGCATATTGGACTGGCTCAACAGGTTTATTTATCGAATCAGGATTATGTAAAAGGGGTAGATTATATTTTAGGAGCCGATACGCATGAGCGGGTACGCAAACCATTGCAAGGCAAGTATTGTAAAGTAACCGAACCGGGAGCCTTTGGCTCATTCATAAGCAAGCTGGATATAGTAATAGAAAACGGTAAGATAGTAGACGACAACTATGAGCTGATAGAAGTAGACCCTTATAAGTATAAAGAAGACAAAGAAATGAAAGGGCTGATAGATAAAGCACGTGAGCCTTATAAAAAAGAACTGAATACCGTTATAGGGCAAACTACTACACCATTGGTAAGGTATTATGTATTGGAAACTACCATGGATAATTTACTGACCTCGGCCGTAAAATGGAAAATGAACCCCGATATAGCTTTGAGCAATGGCTTTCGTTTTTGTCCGCCCATAGTACCCGGTAAAGATGGCAAAGCCGATATAACGGCTGAGCAATTATACAGCATGCTACCGGGTGTAGCCAAAGCACGCAGAGGCGAAGTAACAGGCAAGCAGCTATTAGATTGGTTAGAAGGGGAACTGGAAAATGTATTTGCCGCATCGCCCGAAAAACGACAAGGCGGCTGGCTGGTACGCTTTACCGGTATGAAAATAAATATAACCATTGGCAAGCCAAAAGGCAAAAGGGTAAACTCCGTATTAATAGGCGATGCACCACTTGACTTAAGCAAAACATATACCGTAGCAGCCTGCGAAAGAGATGGCGATTTAGAAACCAATTTATGCAGAATAACGGATGTAAAAAATCCGCAAAGCATGGAATATACTTTACACGATATAGTAAAAGAGTATTTACAAGTACACTCCCCCATTGCCCCTAAAATAGAAGGCAAAGTAACCGTTACCGATGCCCCGCAGGATTTACTATCGCAGGTAGCCGATACAGATTATGTGTTCAGGTAGCATCCTCTGTTGTCCGCTCCCGATAGCTATCGGGATATGTCTCCCGACCAACCGCTATAATGTAAAAAGCCCATTTGACGATTTGGATTTGTAAAACAATACTATAGTTTTGCTATGTAAGTATAGCGAAATACATCCTTATCTGCCCATAATGGAGAATTAATGATGTGTTTATAATTCTTTACACAAGTTATAGATTATGTTAATCGACTGCTAAGTTGTGCTAAAAATTCAATAGGCAAGCCGAAAACCGTTAACTAAAACCAATCCAGTGAAAGATGTTGAGAAAACCAGAATACAAAAGGTAATTTTACGTAATAAATTTTGAACTAACTTAGCTTGGCAAAGTTAAGAGTTAGCATAAAAACACTTAAAGAAATGAAACCATACATTAAGGATAAACTGAAAGATTTAAGATCTAATACCGATAACGTACAACTAACAACTAGCAGACTAAAGGAAGTTCCTAACGAACTCAAAATTTGTATTGGGATTAAGTATCTTGATTTATTCGGCAACTCTATTCACGAAATTCCCGACTGGTTCTTTCAATTTAAGAAGCTAGAACACCTAAGTCTGAAAAACAATACACTTAAGGCATTACCGACTATTGTATTCACTCTCGAGAATCTTAAATACTTAAACTTGGCAGAAAATCAAATACATGAAGTAGATAGTCACAACTTTATGAATTTGATAAATATTGAAAAAGTTGATATAAGCTACAACCAAATAACATCAATTTCATCTGAGAGGATAGAGTACCCAAAATGTAAGAGTTTAAATATCAAAGGTAATAAATTACAGAAATTCCCAACTGCAGTGAGTGATACTCACACTCTTGAAAAATTAGATTTGTCTGAGAACAAAATCAGTTCAATAGAAGATGATGCCTTTGATGGACTTGAGAATTTAATAGAACTTGATTTAAGCTTCAATGAGCTTACATATTTACCAACTAGTATCGGTAAACTAAGAAAGCTCAAGAGGTTGAATTTAAGTGGAAATAAGATTAGTTCTTTGCCGAAGGAATTTGAAAATCTTACCTCGCTGGAATTCTTAGATTTTGATCGTAATCCAATTGGAAGAGTACCAGTAGAAATTTCCTCTCAGGGAGTTTCAGGAATCATAAACTATTATTTATCCCTTGGTGATAATGTACAATTATTTGAAGCAAAGTTGCTAATAGTTGGGCAAGGTAATGTTGGAAAAACTTACTTAATGAATCGCTTGATACATGATTCGATACCTGAAACGCACACTACAGAAGGTATTGATATAAAAACTTGGAAGATCGAAACAAAGTCATCATCTGACTTTAGAGTTAATATTTGGGATTTTGGTGGTCAAGAAATTTATCATTCAACTCATCAATTTTTTCTAACAAATAGGTCTCTTTATTTGCTAATCTGGGAAGCAAGAACAGATCAACATCTTATTAGCTTTGATTATTGGCTTAATGTTATTCGTCTTTTAAGTAACAACTCTCCAGTAATAATTGTGCTAAATAAAATTGATGAACGAATCGCCAACATTGACGAAAAATCACTCAAAGCTAAATTCAAAAACATCGTTTCATTCCATCAGGTCAGTGCAAGCAGTGGTCAAAATATTGACGTACTCATAACAGGAATTGGAACTGAAATTGATTCCTTGCCACTTATTGGAGACAAGCTTCCAAAAGTGTGGTTGGAGATAAGGACAATATTGGAATCTTTGGAATCCAACTATATCTCAGCTGAACATTATTTAACAATTTGTAACCAGCGTGGGTTGTCAAATAAACGAGCACTTTTTTTAAGTCAATATTTTCATGATTTAGGTGTTTTTCTTCATTTCCAAGAGGATAATTTGTTAAGAAATATACTGTTTTTAAAGCCGGAATGGGCAACAAATGCTGTGTATAAAATCCTTGACTCAAAAGATGTCATTAATCGAGACGGTGAGTTTGATTCAGATATGTTGGACATAATACTAGATGACTTTGAACGTGATAAACGTCCATATATAGTTACACTGATGAAGAAGTTCGAGCTATGCTTTGAGGTTGAAAAAAACGTATTTCTAATACCAGAGCTACTTAAACCGGAAAAACTTGAGTTTGATTGGGATTACAAAGATAATTTACGTTTTGAATATCATTATGATTTCATGCCTGCAGGCATAATGGCTCGTTTCATTGTAAGAACAAGAAATTTAGTTTATGATAAAACATTCTGGAAGAATGGAGTAATTATTCAAAGAGAAAATACACGAGCATTGGTGACCACTGATCAGTATTCTCGAAAACTTTGTATTTGGATTCATGGCAATAACGCACCCTTTTTACTTGAGATTATCAGGAAAGAATTAAATGATATTCATCAATCTTTGAATTACCCCGATGTTCCCGAGAAAATCCCATGCAATTGCCAAGAATGCGCTAATTCTATGAATCCTCATTTGTTTAATTATGCGTTTGTAAAAAGAATAGGGTTTGAAAATACTTTCAGAACACTACCGTGTGAAGTAAGTGCCACGGGAGTGAATGTTCATAAACTTCTCGGGTTATATAGAATTGATAACCCTGAGCCTGATAATAACCCAATGTACTCACTTGATAAAATCCTAACTGATCTTATTGAAGTGGGGTCAAGAATTCTTGAACGAAAGTTTCAAAAGAAAATTGAAGACCTGGTTAATGATGATATTGTTGATTTGTTAAGAACCAAAGGGCATAACATCGCAGATCAATCGAGATCTGGGATTTCAGGTAGCGGCAAAGGAGCAGGCGAATTAGACATCATGATTAGGATGAGTAATGGAATTCCGGTTACCATCATTGAATGTTTCAGACTTGAAAGTTGTGGCTCAAAGAACGTAGTTGTTGCAGAGCACATCAAAAAATTACTTACAAAATATGATACACATGAGCTTAAACGCAAATTTATAGTTGTATTTGGTGAGGCAGAACGATTTGATAACTTGTGGATCAATTATTCTGAATACATAAAGAACCTAAATTCAAATGATGATTATGGTGATAAATACCCTCTTTCAGGATTCACTGTAAGAAATGATTTACATAACTTTGCAAATATGAAAGTTGGTATTTCCAGACATGAAAACAATGGGGAAACACTTGAGGTTGTGCATGTGATGTTAAATATGAAGTAAAGAGACGTTCCCAAAGCTGGTGCACGCCTGTGGCGTATTCCAATCAAAACAAAAACAACACACAACACAGGCATGCGCTAGCCATGACAGCATCACAAAGTGATTCAATATAAATAACACCGTATGCAATGCGGTGTTACAAAACAGTACCCGGCCTCTCATTATCTGCCCGTAACAAACCAAAGTTAAAGTAGCTGTTAAAAGCAGCTTCGTTATCTATGGTATGGGCAATTATGATAAATACACATTTGCTTAAATGTTGGGTCAGTGCTTTTCGGTTTTGCTGTAAGGCTGTTTGGGCCGATTTTTTATTTGATTTGGTTGCTACCTGCGTATCGCGTGCATTGATATAAGCCGTTTGTAAAGCAGCTAAGTTGTTGATGAAATCAGGCGGTAATTGGGCCGCGTATTTGGCAGCGGCTGCGCTGTAGCTAAACAATAGTATTTTAATACCTTCCACCGTAGCACCATAATACTCCGTGAGTCCTTGCGGGTAAAACTCGGTATAGCCGGGACTTTTTTTACCAAAGGTGCTTTTAATGGTTCCTTCTTCTTTTGCAATAAAAGCCAAAACAGCATCGTATGCCTCCTGGCGGCTTATGGTACCGCCTTTTTGTACCGCATGGTGCGTAGCCAGCTCGCCATAAGTGTTTGCAAAATCGTGGTGTAAGCTAACCAGTAAATTTTTATCGGCTTGGGGCAGTACCGGATTTTGTATGGTGTTTAACCTGCTTATAAAATCAACCGTGAATAAATTGATTTCGTTCCGGCTAAATTCTTTACTACGGAACAAATTTTTAGTGAGCTTTGAGAAGTTCATAGTAGGTAGGTATTTAATTCAATAACGCAAACCCTCACATTTTATTTTTAACTACTGAATCAATTTACCTCCAAAAAATAAATTTTTAGTATGTTCCTGAAATACGGACTATATATAAAATATATTTTTATGCCTTTCCTAAAATCAGGACTGTATGTAAAATTTATTTTTAGTACGTTCCTGAAATGCGGACTGTATATAAAATATATTTTTATGCCATTCCTAAAACCAGGACTGTATGTAAAATTTATTTTTGGTACGTTCCTAAAATGCGGACTGTATATAAAATATATTTTTATGCCATTCCTAAAATCAGGACTGTATGTAAAATATATTTTTATGCCTTTCCTGAAATCAGGACTATATGTAAAAACTATTTTTGGTATGTTCCTAAAATGCGGACTGTATATAAAATTTATTTTATCCGTAATAAAGGAAAATAATATGCTTATAAATGATTAGTTGGTGTGCGTACCAACCATGGATAGGAAATGGTTGGCTGTTAAGTATACCAACCTCGGACAGCACATGCATAGGAAAATCACGGAGTGATTTAATTTTAATAACACCGTATGCCATGCGGTGTTATTAAAACCTCCTTTGTAAAAAAAGCACCCTAACCCCCTGATGTTGAATTATTAATTATAATAAGTATATATTCGAATGACTAAAATTATTTAATTATGCTTAAAACTTTTACTTTAAAAACTTGTATTTCCATTTGTTTACTGCTTATAAGTATTACGTTACTAAAAGCACAGGTATTGCAGAGTACGCCTGCTACCATCATCAATAATTTAAGTGCGCCTGCCATGCATTTTAATAATTCGTCAGGCATGGGTAAAACAAGTACCTGCGGTGTGGACACGGTCTATTACCCGTACAACAAAACCACCGCTTTTAATGCCATTTCGCTAAATGCCAGTACCAGTGGTAATTCATTTTCGCAATGGTACCCTGCTCCACAGGCCATTACGGTTTCGGGTTTCGATTTTTATGCCTGGCAAAGTGCTGCCAGCAGTGCAATAGTTACCCTTACCTGCCGCATGTATGCAGCAGGTATTGATTCCATGCCTACAGGGTCGCCTCTGGCTTCGGTAACGGTAAATGTTGACTCCTCTTTTGGTTCAGGTTTATTAACGATACTCAGAAAATCGGCCGTATTCTCTACACCGGTTACTACCAGTGCAGCGTATGTATTAACGGTGGAAACATCGAGCTCGGTTAACGTTTCGGTTATAGCCAATAGCTGGACGGCTTTGCCTCCTAACGGACAAAGCCAATGGTTAAGTTCGGTAAAAATTGGCGCTACTTATATTAGAAGCTATAGCATTAATGTAGGAGGTACTCCTTTCAATGCTGATTTTATATTTCAACCTTATGTGTCGTATTCATTAACGGCTAATTTTACCCGCTCGGCTTGTATTACAGGCTCCAACATGGTAAACTTTACCAATACCTCATCAAGTGTTTTATTCAATCCGTTTTACAGTATCAGGGCTTTTCAAAACATACCTCAGTTTAGTTGCATGTGGGATTATGGCGATACTTCGGGTACCTGGTACACCGTTAACGGCAGCAGGTTTTATACCAACCGCGCACCATACACTGTAAAACTAAAAGATACTTTATACGGCTGGCGCAATGGTTGTGCTGACGAAGCTACCATGATTGTACCTGCGGCTCCGGCTGCACCAGTAGCCAGTAACAACAGCCCTTTATGTAGCGGTGCTACTTTACTGCTGAAAGCCGATACCATACCGGGAGCTACTTATTACTGGACGGGGCCTAATGGTTTTATATCAACCCTACAAAACCCAAGTATAGCCAATGCTAATTTAACGCTTGCAGGTGCTTATAATGTAATGGCTATTATAGGTCAGTGCTCATCGGCAGTGGCTACTACCAATGTAAGTATTATCACTACACCCATTGCTTCAAGCAACAGTCCGCGCTGTGCAGGGCAAACGCTTAATTTATCAGTAACCAATATATCGGGTGCTACTTATGCCTGGACCGGGCCAAACAGTTTTTCATCAACGGCACAAAGTCCTTTTATTAATAATGTAACGGCACTTGATTCGGGTCAATACAGTGTAAGTGTAACGCTTGCAGGTTGCGGTACCTTAGGGCCGTTTACCGTTGCAGGTGCTGTTAACAGAGTACCCGCCACACCTACGGTTACAGGCAATACGCCTCTTTGTGTAGGCGATAATTTAAATTTAACATCAAGCACCTATGTAGGTGGCAATTATAGCTGGACAGGGCCTAATGGTTTTTCATCGAGCCAACAAAACCCAACCCGCTCTAATATGCAAAGCTCTTATGCCGGAACTTATACGGTCAATATTTCAGCTAACAATTGTACTTCGTTACCGGCCTCTGCCACCATTATAGTAAACAATGTACCTGCTACACCAACGGTTGGCAGCAATGGTCCTTTATGTACAGGGCAGTCGTTAAGCCTAACAGCAAGCAGTATAGCAGGTGCCAGCTATAGCTGGAGCGGACCCAATAGTTTTACTTCTACTTCGCAAAACCCTGTACGTACCAGTTTAACTACGGTAGATGCGGGCAATTACAGTGTAATAGCCACCGTAAACGGTTGTGCATCTATAGCAGGCAGCACCAATGTTTTAATTACTACTTCCACACCAAGCCCGGCAGTAAGCAGCAACGGACCTTTATGCCCGGGACAGAATTTACAATTAACAGCATCGGCCATTGCGGGTGCTACTTATAGCTGGACAGGGCCTAACAGCTTTACTTCAACCCAGCAAAACCCAAGCATTAGCAGTGTTACCGCATCGGATGCAGGCTCTTATAGTGTAACGGCCACTACATCAGGTTGCGGCACTTCGCCACAAAGCAGTGTAACACTGGTTATAAATAGTTTACCTGCCGCACCTGTAGTGGGTAATAATGGCCCGCTTTGCGATGGACAAACCATTAACTTAACCGCATCAAATATTACCGAAGCAGTTTATAATTGGGTGGGGCCAAATGGCTTTTCATCTACTGATCAAAACCCAAGTATAACCAATGCTAATAGTTTAAAAAGCGGACAGTATAGTGTGTATGTAACTGTTACCGGTTGTGGCACTTCGCCTACGGTTAGTACTACTGTTACTACCCATGCTATTCCGTTGGCTCCTAATGCCAGCAGTGGTGGTGCAGTTTGTTTGGGCGATAGTTTAAAACTATTTGCTTCCTCAAGCACCGTTGGGCCAAATGCTATTTATACCTGGACAGGGCCAAACAGTTTTTCATCAACCATTAAAAATCCATTTATTTTAAACACTACCGCCAGCAATGCCGGAACGTATAGTTTAACAGTAAGCGATTCAGGTTGTGTGTCGCCTGCTGCCAGTACTTTTATCAATATAAAAAGTATACCGGCTGCACCTACGCCTACCAATAACTCCCCTATTTGCGAAGGCGTTACTTTAACCCTATCTGCTACTAATGTAAGTGGAGCTACTTATAAATGGACAGGACCGGGCTATTCATCATCGGACCAAAACCCATTGATAAAAAATACGGTAAGCAGTGCCAGCGGTACTTATTATGTTACCTCAACGGTAAATGGTTGTACTTCATTACCTGCTTCTACTACAGTATTAATTAACCAAACACCTGCCTCACCTATAGCCAGTAACAATGGCCCTAAATGTGTGGGCGATAATGTAACCCTTACTGCTTCTAGTGTAGCCGGAGCCAGTTATAGCTGGAGCGGGCCTAATGGCTTTAACTCTACTTTACAAAACCCTGTTTTATTAAGTGCGGCTACTAATTTCTCCGGTGACTATAGTGTTATTGCCGTTTCTTCATCGTGCGTATCGGAGCCGGCTATTACTACTTTACAGGTAAACAATTTTCCTGTTGCTCCGGTATTAAGCAGTAACCCTGTTACGGGTATTGCTTGTGCAGGCGATAGCATACAATTGTTTGCTTCGTTTACCAATGGTGCTACTTACGAGTGGACAGGACCTGCAGGTTTTAACTCGGCCATGCAAAGCCCAACCTTGCGCAATATAAATCCATCGATGACCGGAAAATATTTTGCTACCATTACCAAAGGAGGTTGTACTTCGCCACAAACCAGCTTTAGTGTTACGGTAAATGATTTACCAAATACCAGCGAAATTTCAGGCTCAAATGAGGTAAAAAACTTTGAAACAATAAGCTATACTGTAACAGGTACTACGGGCTCTACTTACTTATGGAT
The DNA here is from genome assembly GCA_040388375.1 of Bacteroidota bacterium. Classification (NCBI taxonomy): domain Bacteria; kingdom Pseudomonadati; phylum Bacteroidota; species Bacteroidota bacterium. The sequence goes on from JAZKBU010000006.1 coordinate 230,503, forward strand.
TGCATACGGAGGAGGTTCGGTAGTGTCGGGCAACAATACCAATACGGCTAGTGTTAAATGGGGTGCAGCCAATCCTGCAGCTTCTGTTAAGGTACGCGAAACCAATGCAGCCAATTGCAAAGGGGTCATAAAAGAATTAACAGTAAATGTTAAATCAAACATTGGTGTAAGCGAAGCATTTAACCAATTGGGTAGTGTAAGCTTGTTTCCAAACCCTGCTACCAAAGTGGTAAACTTACAGTTTAACTTATTGCATAATGCATCTGCGCAAATAGAGGTAATAGATGTATTGGGTAAACAACAACTGAAACAGGTTTCGTTTGTAAACGGCAAAGAAAATATTGCGCTTGATATTGCTTCGTTGCAAGCAGGTGTATATTTTGTTAGCGTAACTATTGATGGCAACAAAAAAACAATGCGTTTGGTAGTAGAATAATATTGTTATTATTCTTTATTGAAAGCATTTCGACTACGCTCAATGCCCCGGAAGTTATAATGTGACCAGAGCACATTGAGCATAGCCAACAGGGCATTGAGCGTAGCCGACAGGGCATTGAGCGAAGTCGAAATGCCACATAAATAAAAAAGACCTGCTGTTTTACCAGCAGGTCTTTTTTGTTATAGCAAAGCAAGAATACTATTTACTATTCTCGACTACGCTCGATGTGACCATTGAGCGTAGCCGAAATGCAAAATATTACAATACGCCTATTTCGCTTAATACATTGTTCATGTTACGAACAGCATCAGCACTTTTATTGAATAAATCTTGCTCTTCAGCAGTTAATTTATAATCAACTATAGTTTCCCATCCATTTTTACCAATGGTTACAGGTACGCCTAAACAAATATCTTTTTGTCCGTACTCACCATCTAAAGCAACGCAGCAAGGCATTACACGTTTTTGGTCACGTACTATACTTTCTACCAATAAAGCACTGGCAGCACCCGGTGCATACCAAGCTGAAGTACCTAATAATTTAGTTAAAGTAGCACCACCAACCATAGTAGCATCGCTAATTTCTTTTAACTGCGCAGCACTTAAAGTGTTTGAAACCGGTACACCATTTAAAGTAGCTAAACGGGTTAAAGGTATCATGGTAGTATCACCGTGTCCACCAATTACTGTTCCTTGAATATCAGCCGTAGGTTGGTTTAAAGCCAAGCCTAAGTAACCTTTAAAACGAGCGCTGTCTAACAAACCACCCATTCCAATAATTCTGTTTTTAGGTAATCCTGTCGATTTCAACGCTAAGTAAGTCATGGTATCCATAGGATTTGACACTACTACTATAATAGCATTTGGCGAATGTTTTAATACATTTTCAGCTACTGTTTTTACTATATTGGCATTGGTACCAATTAACTCCTCACGGGTCATACCCGGTTTACGCGGAATACCTGAAGTAATAACTACTACATCTGAGTTAGCTGTTTTGCTGTAATCGTTTGTAGTTCCGCTTACGCGGGTTTTCATGCCTAATAACGAAGTAGTCTGGTAAATGTCTAAAGCTTTACCTTCAGCAAAACCTTCTTTAACGTCTAATAAAACTACCTCATCGGCCAATTGGCGATAAGCAATAACATCGGCTGTGGTTGCTCCCACTGCACCTGCTCCAATAACTGATACTTTTGTCATGTGTATGAATTTATAATGGTATGATTAAAAAATATTTACGAAGCGCGAAATTAACCGCTTCCGCTACATTTAAAAATTGATTGTTTACAGTTTTATAAAAACTTTATTCCCAAACGGAAAATAGTAATCGGTGGGTAAAGTAATGGGTGGTCGGGGCTTATGTGGTGGTTTCGGTACCAGTAAGAGGGTAGCCAATCACGTATACCCACTTTGTTTCTAACCTTCCGTCAATGGGTCTGCATGCAGTTAAAGGCTTATAACTAGTAGTAACCATACTCGTAAGTGTAGCTATATTTATCTTTGCCTTTGGCCGTTGTTTCTTTCCAGCTTGCAACCAATCCCTTGTCGCTATAAGTATATTGGTGGGTAGCGACTAACTTACCTTTTTTAAACTCCTGCGATGACCGCATTTTGCCCTCTTCATTGAAAGTACGTACAAATTTTAATACTTCTTTATCATTTCTATTAAAGTAACTTATTTCCAGTGCTAAACTATTTTTACTGAATTTAATTATCCTCCTTGTTGTACGCCCTTTATTATCTGTGCCTTCGTATATTTCAAAATAGCTACTGTCTGGATTAAAGGTGCGTCTTTTACAAATATTTTGCTGGGTTATTTTGGAAGCTAGCACACCAGTAGGCTCACAGGCATAGCTCCATATTTTTTTTAGCTTATTGTTCTTGTTAAAGTAACGTGCTTCCTTCTTACTGCCATTGTCGTAATAAGCATATTGGTATTTGTAACTTTGCTCGCCCTTTTTATTAAAGCCGTTTATTTCTATTAAACGTTTTTCTGCATTATACTGGCATACATAAGAATAATAAAGCTGGTGTTTTTTATTGTAAAAAAGCACTTTGGTTATTTGTTTGTCTGCATTAAACTCATAGGTCGATATGATGGTATCCTGTTTAAGTATATACGAGACTTTATCGTAATGGTTACTGTCAATTAAGTGATATATGGTATACTGCTTGGGCAATCCTTTTTTATTAAAATAAGTATTTGTATGGCTTACCCCAAAATCATTGTATTCGTTTTTAGCTACGGGTATCCATTGGTTTTGTTTATTGGCCTTTTTAGACACCACAAAACTTACACGATTGGCTTTGTAAGCACTATCTGCATGAATAGTACCACGGCCATTGTAAAAATCAATATCGTCCGTCCAAAAAGATGAATAGCGGGAAAACATTTGTGCTTTTGCTGAACAAAAAAGCAACACGAGTGCGGGAATAATGATAAACTTTTTCATATAAAAATAAAGGTTAACGTACTATTCAATTATTTAGTTTTACCATATTTACTCAGTAACAAAACTTCGTAATTACTATTGGCATAATTAAACGGCAATGTTTTATATACCAAGCCTACTTTGTCTGCATATTTATTGCTTACATAACGGGTTTTACCACCTTGCTGGTAATTGCTTCCCATTAGGTACGTGGTTTTATAATTAATGGTTTGAAACTTGCCAACAGGTGTTGAATCCATCACTGTTTCGGCAATTACTTGCGCGCTTACCAGTGCAAAAGTATCGCTTACATTCGTTCCATATTGCACATACTGTTTAAGCGTAGTGCCCAAATTTACAGTAGCCAGTATAATAGTACCTGCACTATCTATGGTATAGCCCGAAGAGTCGCGCATATATTTAGCTACCAACATTCCCCCATTATCGTAATCCTTTTGTATTACTTTAAAATAACGTTTATCGTTCCAGGTAGTATCCTTCTCTACATATACCGAATCAAACTGGTTTAAGCTTAGTATTGCTCCATTGGTATCTAAACTAAAATGCTCATACACCCAAAAGTTGTTGGTATCCAATGCACTGTAATTACCATACACTACCACTACGGGTATTACCTCTAACTTATCTTTTCCGCAACTGATTAAGGCTAAAAGCAAAACAAAAAATACACCTATTCTATTATTCATAAAGTGTCAAATATAATAACAATTGCATTATAGCGTAAGCGCAAATTGAATATGCTAAATTTAATTACCGGAGCTGACGGCTGTCATCGTTTTATAGTAACACAAACCTATATTTGTTGCCTGTAAATTTAATATTAGCCTAGTTTATAAAAGGATATATACATGAAAAAGGATTACGAAGATATAATAAACCGGATTGAACAAAAATACGATGCCATCAACCAAAACACCGGTGTACATTTAGAGGGATTGCTATGGGCAAAACCAATTACCTACTGGGATTATATTCAGCCCGAAGCGCTCCTTAGCTTACAAATACAACGCACCACTTTACCCGATGAGATGGTATTTATTATGTACCATCAGGTAAACGAGCTGCTTTTTAAAATGATTTTATGGGAAATAGACCAGGTAAGTAATGCCGAAAACATAACGGCTTCTTTTTTCAGCGAAAAGCTAACCCGCATCAGCCGCTATTTCGATATGCTGTCTTCATCGTTTGAAATAATGGGCGATGGTATGGAAGTAGAACAATACCTTAAATTCAGAACTACGCTAACCCCTGCAAGTGGTTTTCAAAGTGCGCAATACCGCTTAATTGAATTTGCCTCTACTGAACTGATTAACTTAATTGATTACCGATTCCGTGCTAACATAGACAGAAACACCTCATACGACTATGCTTTTGAACACCTTTACTGGCAAGCCGCAGGTAAGGACCATGCAACAGGTAAAAAAACAACTCTGCTTAATTTGTTTGAAGAAAAGTATAAAGCCGGTTTCTTAACCAAAATGGAATGGTATAATACCTGCAATTTATGGACAAAGTTTAAGCAATTACCGGAAGATATTAAACAAGACAAGGCACTCATTGATGCCATGCGCCATTACGACTACACGGTAAATGTAAGTTGGGTTATGGCCCATTACCACGCAGCAGAAAAATACTTAACACGCAAAGGCGAAACAACGGAAGCCACCGGAGGTAGTGATTGGAAAAAATATATGCACCCCAAATACCAACGTAGAATTTTTTTCCCGGATTTGTGGAGCCAGTCTGAACTGGAACATTGGGGCGAAAACGTTAATTAACGTGCACTAGGGCTTATAGCTAAATCAACAAAATCGTTGGCTATATATTTATAATGAGCTGTCATGGCTATCATACCCGCATTGTCAGTACAGTATTGAAAAGCAGGAATAAATGTATTCCATTTATATTTAACACCTGCTTCTTCAATGGCTTTACGCAAACCACTGTTAGCCGACACACCACCCGCTAAAGCTATGTTTTTAATACCTGTTTGTTTACTGGCTAATACCAGCTTTTTCATTAAGTGGTTAATAATACTTTGCTGTATAGAGGCACATATATTATCCCTGTTCTCTGCTATAAAATGCTCATTTTGTAGTTTTTCCTTCTTTAAAAAATACAGGAACGAAGTTTTTAAACCACTAAAGCTATAATCTAAACCGGGTATATTGGGTTTAGCAAACTCATATACTACTTCACCTTGTTGTGCATATTTATCAACCAAAGGGCCACCCGGATAAGGTAACTCTAACATTTTTGCAGCTTTATCAAAAGCTTCGCCCGCAGCATCGTCTATGGTTTTACCAATTATTTCGCTTTCAAAATAACTATGCATAATGGCAATTTGGGTATGTCCGCCACTTACTGTTAAGCACAAAAACGGAAAAGCAGGTTTAGGTTCATCAATAAAATGAGCCAGTATATGCGCTTGCATATGGTTAACCGCTATTAAGGGGATTTGTAAAGTTTGTGCTAAAGATTTAGCAAATGAGGCACCCACCATTAAGGAACCAATTAAGCCCGGTGATTGGGTAAAAGCAATGGCATCCATTTGTGGCAACTGCTTATCGGCTTGCTTTAAAGCCAAATCAACCACAGGAACAATATTGGCCTGATGCGCTCTGCTAGCCAGTTCAGGTACTACTCCACCATACAGCTCATGCACTTTTTGGCTCGTAATAACGTTACTTAATACTTGTCCATTACAAATAACTGATGCGGAGGTATCATCGCAGCTGGATTCAATGGCGAGTATAGTAATATTGGTTGCTGACATTTATGGTTCAAAATTTGCTCTTAACGAAAAATATTCTAACAAAATTAAGCCCTATATTTGGCAAAACATAAATTGAAGAAAATATTAATTAAAATATCGTACACCTTGCTGGGCATTTTTTTTGCCGGAATGTTGCTTATTTATTTAATATTTAACAGTTCACGTTTCCAGAATTTTATTATTCATAAGGCAGATACTTACCTGAGCGAAGCTTTTAAATGCGAAATAAGTATTGGCCGCCTTAATTACGATGGTTGGACTACTTTTAGCTTAGACCAGGTTTACTGGGGCGACCAGAAAAAGGATACGCTCTTTTATGTAAACAATTTAAAATTTGATATTGGGTGGATACAACTGGACTCTACCAAGTTTATTTTAAGCAAGGTTGATATTGATGGCGGCTACTGTAAAATAATTACCTACCCCGACAAAACGTTTAATATAGATGTACTCTTTAATATTTTAGACCCTAACGATACCATACCACCCGACCCAAATGCCGCAAAATTTAAACTGATATTTGACGAAGTAAATGCTGTGAATTGCAGGTTTAGGTTTATTGATTCCACTACCAAATTTGAAACCACAGGCTTTAATCCTTTTGATCAGGATTTTTATGGAATAAACATAAAGGCAACTCACTTTAAAATTATTCAGGACTCCTTACACTTTTTGTTAAAAGAAATGTCGGGGTTTGAAAAATGTGGTTTGCACATAAAAAACATGGCCTGTAAAACCACTATCTCTCCAACCATCATGGAGTTTGAAAACTTAAATTTACAGCTCAATAAAAGTACTATTAAAGACTATGGCAGCATGTCCTACACCAGTTGGGATAGTTTAGCCAGCAACTTTATTAGCAACGTAAAACTAAAAGCCAATTTAAAACAAAGCTATATTCATGTTTCTGATATTGCTTTTTTTGCTCCCTTATTAAAGGAATACGATTATGATGCTACCATAACGGCTAAAGTAAATGGCACCATTGATAATTTAAGTATGCGCGATGCCAGGATAAGGTATGCTGACCAAACGCAGTTTAACGGCAGTGCCAGTATGAACGGCTTACCTGATATTGACCAGACATTTATTGAAGTAAAGGCCGACTATGCCACCTCGGTAAAAAAGGAAATTGAGAAACTGGCTGGCATGGCTTTACCGCCTGAATTAGAGCGTTTAGGATTGATTAAATTTAAAGGGCATTATACCGGTTTTATAAGCGACTTTGTAAGTTATGGTGTATTTGAAACTCCTTTTGGCGTAGTAAGCACCGATTTAAACATGAAACTACCTGATGACCCGAAACAATCCGTTTACTCAGGAAAGTTAGACCTGAATAATTTTAATTTGGGTGGATTGCTGGACAATAAACAGTTTGGGCATGTTACACTTACCAGTGAAGTGGATGGAAAAGGATTTGACCTTAAATATTTAAAGGCCTCTTTAACTACTAAAATAAGCAACTTTACTTTTAATGGTTATAACTATAAAAACATAGCGTTGAATGGCAAAGCCAATAAAAAATTGTTTGATGGTAGTTTTAGCATAGCCGATGACAACATTCAATTAAAATTAACAGGTAAGGCAGATTTAAACAAAAAAGTTCCGGAATTTGTATTCAACAGTAAACTGGAGAATGCCAATTTAAAAGCGCTTCATTTTCACGACAAGGAAATTGTAGTGAATACCACTATTGATGGTGATTTTGCCATCAAAAACATTGACGTAAACAATGGAACACTTACCGTAAAAAATACGCTGTTAACGTATAATGAAACCGACTATATAATAAACCAGATAAACATTGTTTCGCGCAATGCAGGTACAGAAAACAGAAGGTTACTGTTACAAAGTGATTTTGCTACTGCCAGTGTAAACGGCAAGTATGATTTTTTAAACCTGCATAAATGTTTTGTCAATATATTTAGTGAAGTAATACCGGCTTACTTAAAACCTTATCCGGCCAACCAGATTACTGCCCAGAATTTCAACTTTAACATTAAAGTAAAAAATACCCAAAACCTTTCGCCTCTGTTTTTCCCTGATGTTGATGTAGAAAATTTAGAGCTGAAAGGCTCGTTTAGCAATACACAGAACAATATGGATGTAATAGGTTATGTTGAAACTTTCAGGTGGCAAACTTATTACTTAAACGATTTAACCCTTAAAACAGAAATAACCAGTAACAATAGAGCTTCGCTTTTATTTGGCATATCAAAGCTAAGTAAAAATGATACGGTGCTTATTAAGGAATTTGCTATCAATACCAATATAGCCAATAACAAAGCACAGCTTCAAATGCATATTCAGGATACAACCAGTATTGTATATGCCAATATAAACAGCACCATAACTTTTGACAGAAACAATATAAAGCTGGCCTTTAAAAAGTCTGACATTAGCTATAGCAAAACCAACTGGACTATTAATGAAGGTGGTTTGATTACCTTTAACGATACGGCTTTACATATTCAAAAAATACAAATCAGCGACAGAACGCAACTGTTAAGTATTGATGGCAGGTATAATATTCAAACCAATGAGAAAAATATTGCATTGAATTTAACCGACTTTGAACTAAACAATGTCAATACCATTTTCCCTGATTTATACATTACCTTAAATGGTAAAAGCAACGGAAGTGTTAGTTATCAATCCATACAAGATAAAAACATTTTCAAAGGCAATTTATTAGTCAAGTCGCTTCAACTGGATAACGACACCATTGGCGATATTGAATTAACAAGTGCTTTTGATAATAAAAACAACAGGTTAAGTTTTGAAGCCAACGCTTTAAATGGCAAACTGAATAATTTTAAAGCAACAGGTTATTGGATGCTTGACAATAATAAAATAGATGCAACAGTTACTTTAAACGATGCCGAGGTGAGTGCCTTCCAATCGTTTGCCAAAGACTTTATAACCCTTTATCAGGGTAAAGCAAGCATGAAAGCTATTATTAGCGGAACCATTAATAAACCTGAGGTAGATGGCTTTTTACAACTCAATAATGTAAGTACAAAAATTAATTATTTGCAAACTACTTATGCTTTTACCAATACCATTCACTTTAACAAAAACACCATTGAGCTATTGCCTTTTTACATGAGCGATATCAATGGTAAAAAAGCAAAGATAAGTGGCTCTATTAGCCACCAAAATTTTAGCCGTTATAACTTTGATATCAGCGTAAATGAATTCAAAGATTTTATGGTTCTAAATACTACTTCAAAAGACAATGCATTATACCACGGTAAAGCATTTGGAACAGGCTATATGACTATAAAAGGTCCGTTAAACGATATAGCGCTAACCATTAATGCTACCACAGAAAAAAACACCAAAGTAGCTATTACCCCTTTTGGCGTAAGCGATGGAACAGACGAAACATTACTGCACTTTGTAAGCCGCGATACTACCAAGGGTTTTGCTTTAACACGCAAGCAGGACTTAAACGGTTTTTCTATTAATTTCAAGTTGCATGCTACACCTGAGGCTGAAATTCAAATTATATTTGATGAACAGACTGATGATAAAATAAGGGCAACCGGGGTAGGCGAAATACGCATGGAATTAACGCGTGAAGGAGTATTTAATATGTATGGCGAGTATGTGGTAATTGAAGGTGATTATATTTTTACGGCTTTAAACATAGTACCTAAAAAATTCTTCCTGCAAAAAAGCACCATTAACTGGAGGGGCGATCCTTTAAATGCATCGTTAAATATATATGGTGTTTACAGGCAACGCACTTCTATCAGCGAGCTGGTTAACAATTCATCTACTGCAAGCAACGGAACAAGCGGAGCCACTAACCAAAAAACATTGGTTGAAGCTATTATGAATATCAGGGGAACATTAAGTCAACCGGAATACAGGTTTGATTTGAATTTTCCTGAGATAGATAATACCATGAACAGCAGCAGTATTTCTGACTTAAACTTAGTGGTAAATAACTTAAGGAGAGAGCCTGAAAACATGACTCAGCAAATTATTAGTTTAATGGTTTTTGGCAGGTTTACACCGCTAAACAATAATGCAAGCACTGTTAACCCAAGTTCCAATATTGGTGTCAATACGTTATCTGAATTAGCTTCTTCGCAAGTAACTTCTATTATAAACAGGTATGTACCTAATATTGACTTTAACTTAGACGTTCAGAATGCAATTGACCCTTCAAAAAACAGAAGTGTGTTGCTATCGGCTTCTACCAAATTTTTAAACAACAGGCTTGAGGTAAGGGGTAGTTTTGCTACTGATAATTCGCAAAACAATATATTGGCTCAATACAACATTTCGGCCAATGGTAATTTTAAAGCACGTTTGTTTAACAGGTTTACCACTGACCCTATTTTTAACCGCGGTAATATAACTACACAAGGTATTGGGCTTTACTACAGGAAAGAGTTTGATGGTATCAGGGATTTGTTCAGAAAACAGTTATATGTTGACTAAGCCAACTGCTCTACTTTATGCTTAAAATCTGTCGGTACGGCTACTGTTTTTCTTAAAGTATAATCGTAACAAACCATACCCGTTTTAGCCTCGGCTACCAAAACATTGTTTTCATTTTTGGTAAACCTGTAATATAAATCAAAGCTTTTTTCGCCTACATTATCTGTACCTATGGCTATGTTTATTTCATCGCCATAAAAGCACTCACTTTTATATACAATAGCACTATCGCCCATAATAACGGCTGCACCTGCCAAATCCATTTCGCTATAGTGCATACTTTTAAAATATTGCATCCGGGCTTCGTGCATCATAGCCAGGTATACATCGTTACTTAAATGATTGCCATAGTTTAAATCGCTTACTCTTACCTTTAACTGAATACTGAATTTTAAAACTGCCGGTATATCTAATACTATTCTTGCCATATTGTTTGCATAAAAAAATCCCAAACTTTAAAAGTTTGGGATTTCAATGATAAGTTTATTTTCTATCTAAATTTATGGTCTTACATAAATTTTAGCATTGTCTCTGTTACCTACTTTAGTGGTGTACCAATCTCTATTGCTGGCACCTCCACTTTGTGCCCAGGCAGCAAAGTTTAAATAGGCTTCTGTAATATCCACTTTTTCGCTAGGATATTGGAAAGGCACCGGTGTGCTTATAGCCCAAGGTAAATTAGTAGTTGATAAGTAAAATTTATTTAAACCAACATTGCTATCATCTATACCCTGACCAAATAAACCTGTATTGGCAATATTGGTAGGTTTTTTACCCGGTAAATGTACTTCCATGGTTGTTCCATGATCCACATCGTTTACATAAATAAACGGATTGTATTCGCTGATACCAAAGGTTGATATATCAATTGGGGTTGTTAACTGAAACGATGATGTAAACATTGTTGAATCAGAATAAGCAACGCCCGGCCATGTATTCCAGCTTGAAAAATGACTGCGTGAATCGTTAAAATATTGAATAACGGTATTGGTAGCTGCAGGTACTTTAGTTCCTCCTGTTACAGCAAATGAGTTGCTGTTAGGAACCGGAAACTCAACATGGAAAGCATGTGTAAAGGCTGCACCTGAAGCTCTGGTCACTACATTTGATTTTACTTCTACTACGTTGTTTGAAGCATTGGTTACTGCATTGTGACGGAACTCTACTACTAAATCGTTCAAATCGTAATCACCTTTATATGGCCAGTTGTCTTCAAACGCTACTGAACCATAAAAGCCACCATTAGGGTAATAGTTATCAAATGCTCTGTCCGGATCTGTTGGGTAATCATCATTTCCATCATCTACACCGTCACCATCGGTATCCGTATTTGAGGCAATTTTATATACTTTTTCTTTTGAAATAGCATTGATTACTGATGAACTTCCGTAGAACATTACATCATTAAAATCGTTATCAGGGTTCCAGTCGCGGTTTAAATCTTCAAAGCCAAAAATAAATCTGTCTGTTGAAGGGTCAAGCACCATTGATACGTGTTGTTTATCAGCATTCACTTCCGGGTTTAATGATTTTGTTGAGAAATATTTAGGGGTTAAAGGGTCAATATTGTTGGTACCAACAAATCCGCCTGAAGCTATACCAAAACCAATGGCTGTACCTGCAGGAAAATTACCAATATTAACTCTCATACCTGTTAACAATGAACCTCCATCACCTACTTTAGAAACGTTAGGATATACAATATAAAATGAATCAATATCGGCTTCTGTCAATGGTGGAAAATCTTTATCGTAAGTATAATAAAACAAAGTGTTTGTTAAACCGGCACCTTCGTTTAAGAAAGTAATGTAAACATCTGTTTGTTGGTTAATAATTAAAATACGTGATGAATAATTATCATTTACTAAACGAGGGAAAGTAGCTGCGTGGTTAATTGATTCTGGATACATAGAACCTACACGGTTTTGGAAAGGTACATCTACCACATCGTTAGGTGTTGCAATGTAACTAGGTAATCCGTCAGGTAATGACCATGTACCTAATTTTGATGAAAATTTAGCGTTTGATTTACCAAAACCTTTTGTTTTAGTAGCTGTACGTGGAATGGTTTTTACCGGAGCAGGGTTGCTACCTCCTAAAACCAAAGAAACATTTTTATTAGCTGTAACATCTACTACTACATTATCGCTTATATTGAAAGCACTGGTATTAATAATTATTTGATCAAGCGAAGAAGGGATAGTAACCTTGGCTTTAAAAACACCGTTTTTATCGGTCATACCTTTTAGTATTAAACTGCCATTGTTCTCTGTACTGTTAGTAGAAAGCTTCACAATGGTATTGTACGAAGGCATATCGTTGTTTGTTTTTAAAGTCAATGCCAATTCAACTTCCTTAGTAGTTTCGTAATGGAAACCATTTGGAACTGACATTTCGTTTATGTTAGAAACATTTTTGCCATTTGAATCTAATTCAGTACTTGTCTCGCGTTTACAAGCAAATAAAAATGCAAATGCAGCTATTAGAATGCTTACTATTTTTTTCATAATCTTATATTTTGTTCATAGGCTCAAGTAAAAATATACCTAACCCTTAACAAAAATAATTTTTTAGCATTCTCCACCATGAATAATTACCTGAGTAGAAGAAATATTGCGTAAATGGCTTTGTTTGGATTTAATTTAACTTTTCAAAAGCCTTCGCTCAGAACAAAAACAACATAATACACTATTTACCAATAAATTACAGGCAATAAAATATTAAATTAACATTGAGAAATAAAGAAACGAAGCACAAGAAGCCGCTTACATTACTAAAACAGCTATTCGCCATGCATTTGTTTTAAAACTGGCTTTTGTTTATGCTCTTTTAGCACGCTCCCACGAAACAGATTGCTTTCCTTTTACAAACCTGAACAATCCTAAATAAACACACAAATTCATGATGAAAAAGTAGTAAGGTACAAACAGCACTTTTACTTTAATTCTGTTGTTTTCTAAATACCAACCTAACAAGGCCATGGAATAAAAAAGTATCTGTGCTAAAAATATATAGGTATAAAGACCTCCTAAAGCATAATGAAGATACATATTCAATACAATTAAAATTAATAAGCTAAAGGGTGCTAATGTCCAACGCAAAACACGGTGCGATATGAACGCAAAAAACAAATTGAAATTATGAAATGGATTAAACGCTTTTCCTAAACGAAGCATGGATTGCCAAGCTCCTGCACTAATCCTTATCTTTCTTTTCAACTCTTCTTTTACATTGGCACTTGCTGTTTCTGCTGCCCATGCATTTTTTTCGTAAATAACCCTATGCCCATCTATAGCAATTTGCATCGATTGCATTAAATCATCAAGCAAACTATCGGCAGGCAATTCCTTGTACAAATTGGTTCTGTAACTCATTAACTCACCGGCAGCACCTACCACACTATAAAAATCGGAATCGAGTTTTTTTAACAACGACTCATACTTCCAGTATATACCTTCACCTGCAGTACTCGCTCCTTCTTTATTGGTTGAAATAATTCTTTTTTCGCCAGTAACCGCACCCACTCTGTCATTTTCATAATGCTTTACCAATTCTTTTATGGCATCAGCATTGAGGGTTGTATTGGCATCGCAAAAAACCACTATTGGTGTTTGTACAAACTTCATGGCCCTATTCATGGCTGCAGCTTTACCACTTCTTTTGTCTTCGTGTAAAGCCAATACTTCTGCATATTTTTTTATTCTAGCATGGGTATCGTCTGAGCTGCCATCGCTTATAAAAATAAGCTTTAATTTATTTTTGGGATAGTTTAAAGCTAAACTGTTTTGTATTTTTTCTTCTATATAATCAGCCTCATTAAAGCATGGTACTATTAAGGTTACCTCGGGCTCAAACGTAGCACTATAAACAGGCTTAGCAATAATTGCATTTTTAATTTTAACTATTGCATATATAATAATTCCATAGCCTATGTAACTATAGAAAACAATAAAAATACATACCCAAAAAATTATTTCAATCATTATATAAATTATTTAGTCCAAGCCGTATAAAAACCACTTGTCAATTGTTTGGGAATATAGTTAGCAAAAGCACAATCCAGTTTTTGTAAAAAATAAATTCGTCTGGTAAACCAACTGTAAGGGAAAATTCTTTCTACAAAATCAGCATTATCCCATTTTAGTTTTTTAAACCCTGCACCATGTAACATTTTTGAAAACTGACTCACTGTAAAAAACTGCGTGTGTGTTAAATCAGCATTTGACGACTGCATAGTAGCATTTGCATAACCCAACATGCGTTTAAACGATACGATTGATTTATCTAAATTTTTTCTGTGTAACCACTGCATTGGCTTGGTAATTAATACCTCGCGAGGGCCAAAACCATTAGGCACGGTAGCTACAAAAACGCCTCCGGGTTTTAGTATTCTGTATATTGATTCTACCAACTCCCAAGGTTTATCTAAATGCTCTAATACCTCGCTACATACAATGGCATCAAAACTATTGTCAATTGAAAACGCATTGGCATCATACACTTCAAATTTCACATTGGGTAATGTATTTTTTTGCGATGCTGTATCTATTGATGTTTTATCAATATCAATTCCCTTTACATTAAAGCCAACCACACCCAAAGCCATAGAAATATTACCATTCCCACAACCAATATCTAAAACTGAAATTGATTTATTATTGATACTTAATATTGAATCTACAATAAAATCAAGTCTTTTAAAATCTTCAGCATCTTTATAATTTGTAATTGAGTGATAATCTTTTGTTGTGTCCATAAGTTAACTATAATTTAAAATTAAGCTCCATACTGGTTGTACAATGCAAGTGTTTGTTTTGCATTGGCTTCCCAAGTAAAGTGCTCAACTCGTTTCAATCCTTTTTTTATTAATTGTTGTTGTAAATTTAAATCTTGCTGCAAGTTAAGTATTGCCTCCGCAATTTCTTCCGGTTTAAACGGATTTATTAACACGGAAGCCGCTCCTGCTACCTCCGGCATGGAAGAGGTATTGGAGGTAATGGTTGGCACTCCGCAAGCCATTGCTTCTAATAATGGAATACCAAAACTCTCACGCAATGATGGATATAAAAACAACTCTGCCTGAGAGTAAATGGCCGGTAAATCTTTATTGGGAACATAACCACTAAAAACTATATCGTCCATTAAACTTACATCGCCTATCTGTTTCATCGTAGCCATCAAATAATCCCTGTCTATATCAAGCATTAGTAATTTACTGCGTAATTTACCTTTGCTTTTTAAAACAGACAGTGCTTTTAAAACACCGATTACATTTTTTTTAGGATCGGTATTGCCTAAGTAAAACATAAAATTATCGGGCAAGTTATAAGCCTCTTTGGTGCGTTTTAGTTCAGCCTCATCTGTTACGCGTTTAAAGTGAGCCCCTACTCCATTATATACAGACGACACTTGACCGTTTGTTAGGTTAAAGTAAGATGCGATGCGTTGTTTTTCAAATTCGGAAACAGTAATAATATGCTTGGCTTTTTTTACCACTTTGGGTACATTCCACCTGCGGTATAAGTTACCAATAATTTGATAAGTTGTACCTTTTGTAAAGTTCCACTTTTCTAAATAAATAATATCGTGCAGGGTTATTATTAAAGGCACTTTTAAATTAATGGGTGCAGTATTACTGGTACAATGTAACAAATCCAGTTTATATTCACTTACTGCTTTTGGTAAATGCACTTGCTCCCATAACGGATATGAAGACTCTTTTAAATGAACTATTTTGCAATTAGCGGTTTCTGATAATGCTGTTACATCTTCTACGTTATTAACAAATATAAAATACTCGTTTTTACTGTCAAGAACCTGTAGCTGCTTTATTAACTCTAAAGCAACCATATCCATACCGTGTTTCTTTTTCCTGAAAATACGTTGTGCTTCTATTCCAATTCTCATCTAGTTGTCTCCTTTCACATCTGTATCTAATTCGTTATGAACTGCTTTATGCGGAGTATGAATAAAATTTTTGGTTGCAGCTCCTTTCGTTTTAAACAAAGCCAAAAACATAAGACCAATAGCCTGTGGTAAACGGAAAGAGGCTTTTATGGTATTGGAATTAATATAACTTGGTGGTACTGCCAGTATGTACGATACTAAGCATAACACAAAAAGGCATAAAAATAGTAGACCAAAGTATATATGAGTGGTAAATACGGTTAAGGCTAAAATAGCCGATATACCAAAAAGCAATACTCTTGGCAATAAAATTTTCTGTATGGATTTATCAAAATAGTCAAAGTTTCCACGCAGAAAAAGTTCTATCAAACCTTCGAAAACAATTTTATTGAAATCAAAAAACTGTGATGCTAACCAGCGTCTGCGTTGGTTGGCAAAAACCATTGAAGAGTCAACCTTTTCATCAAAAACCAATGCATCGTTTTCGTAGTGAATTTTGTGTCTGTCTTTTAAAAGGCGCATCTCTAATTCTTTGTCCTCAACAGGACTTTCAATTTCGAACATTACTTTTTTAAAATACGCGTATTGTATGGCCGTTCCGCTACCTATAAGCGCTGATGAAACACCTAAGCCAATATGACCTTTTCTGAAAATATGGTTATTTATTTCTTCACTTAATCCATCTAATATGGCAAATGAAGTATTTAAATTTTTTGCTGTTCTATGTCCCTGAATAACCATTTCATTATCCTGCAAACGGAGATTTATTTTCTTTAAAAAATCGTACTCCATAATGTTGTCTACATCAAGAATAAGGCAGTAGTCGTATTTCTCAGGTAAAAAGGCAAGGGCTGTGTTTAACGATTTAGCTTTGGTACTTACTTCAAAACTAACGGGTATTAAAGTAATATCTTTTTGAGCCAGTGTATCGAGTGTTTTTTCTGAAAGGCTGTCGGCTATAACAATTATATCGTATAAGCTTTTATCGTAGTTCTGTAGTAATGACTGATTAACCGTTTCTATAATAACGGCATCACTTTTATAAGCCGGAATAAGTACTGCAAATGAATTAAGTTTTTTGGCTTTCCTGTTAAAGTTCGTTTTCTTATAAAAAAACGCCCCCCATGAGTAAAAACTAATATAGATTATATTAAAGCCTATGTAAATGAGCACAACTAGCTCTAATAAAAATTGTACTGATTTTAGCATATAATGTACAATTATATGAATAAAAAACATGTTTTATACAACTAGACAAGCCTCACAGGCAAATTTTATTCTAGTTGCTGTTTAAAAATCATTATACACCTTTTGTTCGTTTTGGTATATATTTTTACCTGTAGCATTCCAGAAAACACCTCTTAAATAAGCTTTTAGCAACAGGAACTCTCCTTTTAGCAAATAATGAAAAACTCCTTTTGGAAAAGCCAATAGCATAAAAAACAAAATACACACTAACTCTTGCATGCCTGTGGTATTTCGCCTAGTAAAAATTAACCTGTTACGGGTTAAGTAATAGGTTTTTAAAGGGCTATGCTTACCTGTAGTAATTGATTCTTTGTGTAACACTTCTGAGTATCCGCAATACCAAATTTGAAAACCGGCTTTTTTTATACGTTCGCAAAAGTCCATTTCCTCGTAATACAAAAAGTATAACTCTGCTAATAGGCCTACTTTATTTAAAGCCTCCCTGCTTATCATCATAGCTGCACCGTGGCCTAATTGTGTTTGGTAAGTGGTGTTATAGGCTGCTGTATTTTTTTCGCCAAAGCCTACTGAAAATCCTCTTCCTGTATAAAAACTTATTCCTGTATGCCCTGCATATTGTATGGTATCGGGATGGTAATAGTATAACAACTTGGATGATGCTATACCAATTTTAGGATTAGATTCCATTAAAGCTACCATAGGCTCTAAGAAATCTGCCTTTACTTCGGTATCGTTATTGAGTAAAAAAACATATTTACCTTTAGCCTCGCGTATGGCTAAATTATTGCCCGCAGCAAAGCCTAAGTTTTTTTCGCTTTTTATTAAATGTATAAAAGGAAATTTTTCTTTTAAAATATCTGGTGATTCTACTGAAGCATTATCAACTACAAATACTTCTATATTTTTATAGTTTATGTTTACAACTGAATGCAAAAACTCCTCGGTAATTTTATTACCGTTATAGTTAACTGTAATTAAGGATACAAGAGGTAATTCACTCATAACTGTTATTTAAGTTATACTATTTTGCGGCAGCCTGTTTCAAGGCTAATAATTCTTCGTCTCTTACAAACTCTTCGTCCAACACGTCAGCTATACAAAGGTAGGACATACTTACATACATTAATGCACCTATGGGCGACTGACCAAATATAGGATTACCTAAACTGGCTATAATAACACCAAAGAAACCGCCATACAAAGCAATTAGTTTTACCCGTAAATCGGGACTTCGTGTTCGGTTTACATTGGCATAACCAAACACCAAAACATAGGCTAAGCTAAATACATGTAAGAACAATCCTATAATTCCATTTTGCGCCCAAATGGATATAAACCAACTGTCGGTTGGCACATTAGCTAAAAACGAATCAGGATAATATTTTTTAGCCCAAGTATCAGTAGTACCAATACCAGCTCCAAAAGGTCTGCTCTCTAAATATTTTCTTATCAATCGTTGGTTTTGCATCCTTACAACCAAGGAAGCATCATTAGGATCCAGAGCCGTTCTTAGCCTAAAAATTTGGTAGTTACCCGAACCAATAGTAGAAAATTTCAGAAAACTAAAAATGACTAAAAAAACTAATCCTCCAAGCATTAACATTCGGAATTTTTTAATTAACAACAAGTAAAAAACAAAGCCGAATAGAATAACAAATAAAGGCCCACGCGAACCTGAAATAGAAAAACCAATAAATGAGAATATAGCCAATCCTGCATATATTAATCTAGTTTTTCGTGGATAAGGCCCAAGGCTTAAAATAAGTGCTAATAAGGAAGTAAAAGCCATGGTTGTTCCATATTGCCCTGCGTCTGAATAAAAAGAAAAAGCCCTTAATCTGCCATTTAGTATATGTGTTATTTTGCCACCTCTTTCTAACCAAATATACTCGTAGTTATCAGGACCAAACCAAATTTGGCGAAGTCCCCAAAGGGTACTAAACACGGACCAAATCAATATTAAATTAATAAAATTATTAAAGTACTTTTTATTGCCTAACCACAACAAGGTAATAACTACCACTTGAATTGAGTAAACGGAAAGTCCTCTAATAGCATAAAACATGGACTCTCTATTGGTAATTTCCGGATTGGCAATTTGTATCAATGTATAAACTAACCAGATTAAACTTACATAAAATATACCATTATGCATTTTAGATAAATCTTGCCATTTTACTTTTGAAAACATTGATAAAGTAGTGAGCAATAAAATAGCATCGACTGTTAGCCCCAGCGGCACATCGGGTATGTACCTGTTGATACCAATAAAAACAAAACAATAATTTAGGTAAAGGAAAAAACCAATATACGGATTATAAAAAACAAGCACAACTGCCGCAATAGCCAATGGTGCCAATATTGCAATAGCGCCAAATGCTATTTGCCCACTTGAAATAACCATTGCAACAAGCACCGCAGCAAGCAAAACCATACCAAGCATGCTATACTGAGCTACATAAGGCGTTAATGATTTTTGTTGTGGTCTCATTTATTTTTTTGATTGTGTTATCTGATTAAATTTATTCTGCATTTCTTCATAGCCTAATACAAACAGGTTGGTGAAGCTAACATCAATTTGCTTTTTTAATAGTATCATGCCATACAACACACCTGTTGCAAAAGTTAAAGTACTAACAATGGCCACTGATTCTAAGGTTCCGAATATTTTTAAACAAACTATATCGCCTATTACATTAACTGAAAGCATGAGTATAACTTTAATAAAATTGAGTTGTGGCTTATCAATAATATCAAGCATTACACCACTCAGTTTATCAATAGGTGTTAAAGCTGTATAAACAGCAAACAGCCGTAAAATAATGGCCGCATCTTTGTATTGAACACCCGCCAATAGCACAACTATTTGCTCAGCAAACACAAAACAAAACAGCGCTGCGGGCAATAACAATAAAAACAAAAAACCTGTTTTGCGCTCAAACTCTTTGCGCAGTAAAGGAATATCGTTTTTGGCATGCAGGGCTGACAACAATGGCATATTGGTAATAGCAAAACTCCTGATAACCAATTCAAATACTTCAACCACCTTGGATGGTACGCTATAGGTTGCTACGGCTACACTATTCATAAATTTCCCGATTAAAAAAGAATCGGAATTTTTAATAAGATTAGAACCTATTAAAGTACCCATACTAAACTTACCAAAATGAAATAAACCGGTTAATGATTTATGTGTTCTGTGTACATAATAATTAAACCCTGTCCACCCTTTTATAATACAAAAAACGGTTGTTAAAACCTGCGCAATGGTATAGGCTATTAATACATAAAAAATGCGTTGCTCTGTAAATAAAAGCAGCATGGGTAAAATAAGCACTACAAATAGTATTTGATTTACGATGCGAACTATACTCATTTGCAGTATTTGCATACGTGCATTTAAATACCAAGTAGCAAAATTAAAGGGCATTGAAAATATGCCGATTAACAGGTACCACATAAAAAAATAATGATATTCGTTTAAAACATTAAATAGATAAAAGAACAAATAAATAATACCTATTACTACACTGTAAATTAAGGTAACCAAAAAAGAAAGTTGAAGGGATGAGCCCACAATTGTTTTTTCTTCTTCTGGCGATTTGGCTTGTGTATAGTTTTTTATAAATGCATTTAAAACCAAACCTGTCCTTAGGGTATCAAATATGCCATAAGTAGCTAAAAACAAAACCCAAGTACCAAACTCCTGCTTATTGGTAAACCTTGCCAGTATTGAAAATGAGAGCATCCCTAAAAGCGCGCTTACCCCATTGCCAAGCAATGAGGTAAAACTTTTACTTTTAAATACTTCTAGTAATCCTTTCATTAAAATAGGTGGTGTGTCTTACTAAGCTTTCACCAAAGCACTTTTCACATTGCCAAGTCCTCTTCTTGTTGATTCACCAACTAAGTTTTCTAAATTTTCCGGTGCTACATAATTCAACCAAACCATTATTTTGTTTTCGTTACTTGATGCTTTTCTGAATAAATTCAGGATATAGTTATCTGAACTGGTCCATGATCTTCTACTGTCAAGCAACATCAACGACAATCTTGAATTTTTGATTAACTGGTTTGGTATTGCATTTACGCTAATAGCAGGGATTTCTAAAATAATAAAGTTATAAGCTTCTCTGTTTACTCTTGAAAACTCCGGCAATAAATTTTGTTCTGAACGGGCACTAAACAATTTGCTGGTTACATCGTACCTCAATGTTCTAAACTTTCTATCTTCTGTTTCTATGTCATCTACACGTTCATCGTTGGTAATAAACAATACTGAATAGTCTAAACTGTATAGCTTCTCGGCTAATTTGTTAGCGGCATAGGTTTTACCTTCTTGCTCCCTATTACTAATAATGGTAATTAAATAATTATTGGCTGCTTCGGGGTTTGACTCTAACTCAATTTTCAAGTTGGACACTGCATAATCCAATAATGTATTTTCCATTCGGGCAGCACTTAAATTAGAACCTCCCGTAGTTGGCAGTGCACTAAATATTTGCAAGCCCGTTAACTGCTCTGCACGTATGGTATCTTTTATCGAAACATCTAACAGTTCTTTTGCCATAAAATAAGTCAATAACAAAAAGAAACCTGATAAGAACGAAATAATAATTAACAACAAACGCTTGCTTGGTAATGGTTTTGTTGGATAAGTAGGGTTATCCATTATTTGTAAATTATTGCTCATTTCAATATTTTGTTGACGTAATTTAGCCAAGTGCAATCCGTGCAGAATTTCTAAATATTGTCTTTCTGCAACATCTACTTCTCTATCCAATCTGTTTAACTGCATACCAAGTGGCGAGTATTCTGCATACTGTCTGTCAAACTCTTTTCTTCTGTCTATATGTACTTTTAACCTTGCTTCTGACTCATCAGCACCCAATGTTTCTTCCAACCATTTATTTAACATATTGGTTTGTGGTACTGACTCTATGGTATTGTTTAAGCTATAATATTGCAATACATATAATTGAATTTCTTTTTTTAATGTATTGGCTTTATTAATCATTGGTTGAATTGAAGTAGGGGTATTGCCATATATTTTAGCTCTTTCAATGGTTTCGTTTAAAGCACCTAATTCTTTTCTTTTCTTGTTTAACTCTTCATTATTTTTAAGTAAAATTTCTCTGCTCTCCAGCTTATCTTCTAAGCGGGCAATAGCACGTTTTTTACCTTCATAATTCATTAACTCTTTATAGTAGTCTGTTTCATTAGTCTCTTTTTCTTCCGCTAAAAATTTCGACTGCTCATGGTAATTGATAATTTTATTACGTACCCCAAAATCTTTCAATTTATTTTCTGAGTTGTTCAAATCGGCAGCAGCTTCTTTTAACCTTGCTTCAAACCATTTTACTACGTTAATGGTTTCTGAACCTTTTAAGTATTTGTATTTGGTAATGAATGATTCTGATAAAAATTTAATAGTCCAAACGGCTACACCCGGGTCACTTGATTTATAAGAAATATCCAGGAAATCTGATGCTTGTTTTCTTTCTGCAGTTAAATTGGCATTTAATACTTCAATACTATAAAATCCTTTGTTATCATTTATTAGCTGGGCTATTATATTATCGCCTGTTGAGTGGTATTCTTTGGTTATTTTTTCAATTGTTTCTGCTTCATTTTTTCCTACCAATGTTGTTCTGTCAGTTGGCGGTATTCTTTCCTGTAACTTTAAAAAACCTTCCTGACTTAGAATAGCCGGATCAACATCTTGCAGTAATAAGTGTTTCGCTAGTAATTTTATAGACACGTCTTCTAATGTTTGACGCGAACGTATGGTTACCAATAAATTATCAAATGCATTGTTAATAGCAAAATAATCGAAAGGTGCAGCGCCACCCTCACCTGATGAAAGGCTTGCACCTGATGCAATACCAGTGTATATGCTCGCACCAGATACGTATTCCTTGGGAGTTTTGGCCGTTAAAAAATAAACCAAAACTGCAATTAATGATGGAAACAGTATTAACCATTTAAGGTTCTTTCCTATTACACGTGTAAACTGTTGAAAGTTCATATACTTAGTGTTTAATTTTATAAATTATTTTGTTCAATTCTATTTTCTTTTCAAAGTAGCCAGCTTTACATTCACCATTACTTGCAAACGCTCGTAAAAATTGATGTAATACTTTTCTGAATCTTCTTTTGCCGCAATGGCAATAGCCAAAATATTTTTTTGACGTGCGTATTCAGAAATATGTATGGTGCCTTCTTTAAATTCTTTTTCGGCTACTGCACAAGCTATTTGTTGTACAAACAAATCTTCATTACGTGCCTTAAATATTTTCTGCCAACCAATCATATTGGTATACATATCCACAACTCCTTGCTTATATATTAAAGCTTCCACATCCTTTTTATGCTTAGCAACCATCAATTGTGCTTTGGCTTGGTTCACTCTTCCCTTGTATCCTAAATAATCAAAAGCTGATAAGCGAATATCAATACCTGTTCTGTATCCATCATAAATAGTAGTAAATGGTGCCGCAGGACCTGACTGTAACTGACCTACGAAATAGGGTAAATCACCTTGTGAATAGTTAAAAAATACGCCTATTCCTTGTGTCCATATTTTTTTCACGTAGTGTATATTCCACCTGTAAGCGTCCGCCTGCGCTGCTTCTAGGCGTTGCAACGGATTATTTCTCAAGCCAATTTCTATCAATGAATCCAGTGGAGGAAGTATTTCCTCAATATCTATCATAGGATCGATCACACTATCCCTGGTTGCTTGTGCACTAACATTTAACTGCGTTGCAAAAAGTAATAAGGCTACAATTAATTTATACAAACTTTTCATCAGTTTACTCATTGGTTATTTTGCCGAACATTTATTGCATCAAAGTAAATTGAATAGCAGATAATATAGTTTTACAGTTATTTACACTGAATGTATTAGTGTCTATTTTTTTAAAAACGGCTATTTAATAATTGATTTTACAGAACATATTGATAAACTTGTAGAAAGTTCAATTGTAGAATTATGCTAGTAAAAGATAGGGATATTATAGTGGTTGGCCTCCAACCATGGGATAATGAGATAGGTAGTAATTGTAAAAACATTGCAATGGAATTTGCTAAGCATAACAGGGTATTATATGTTAATTATCCACTAGACAGAATCAGTATTAAGAGAGAAATGAATAATCCATTAATCGCAAAACGGATTGATATAATACAAAATGACAAAGAAAATTTATTCCAGATAAACGACCATTTATTTCAACTTTTTCCTAAATGCATTTTAGAAAGTGCTAACTTTATTCCATTCACTTTTTTATTTAAATGGATTAATAAAATTAACAACAATCGTTTTGCTGATCAGATAAAAATAGCCATTGATAAATTGGGTTTTAAAAACTATATTTTATTTAACGATAGTGATATGTTCAGGAGTTATTATTTACCTGAATTATTAAAGCCTGATTTAAGCGTATATTATACACGCGATAACTTAATGAGTGTTCCTTACTGGTATAAACATGGCCACATATTGGAGCCAGAGATAATGGCTAAAAGCACTGTAGTTACTGCCAATTCAACGTACTTAGCTGATGTAGCAAGAGCACATAACAAACAAAGTTTTTATGTTGGGCAGGGATGTGAAACGGAAGCTTTTGATTTAACAAAAATACACCATGTGCCCAATGATATTGAAAATATTAAAGGGCCTATTATTGGTTATATTGGTGCTTTGTATCAATTACGTTTAGACCTTGAATTAATTGAACATATAGCTAAAACAAAACCTGCTTGGAGTATAGTACTTATTGGCCCTGAAGACGATGCTTTTAAACAATCGCCTTTACACCAATTAAGCAACGTACATTTTTTAGGTTTAAAAGATAGTCAGGAGTTACCAGCTTACTTAGCTAAATTTGATGTAGCCATTAACCCGCAAATATTAAATGAAGTAACCATTGGTAATTATCCCAGAAAAATAGATGAGTACCTGGCTATGGGTAAACCCACTGTTGCTACTGAAACCAAAGCTATGGAAATTTTTAAAGACCATACTTACTTAGGCAAAACCAAAGAAGACTATATAGTGCTTATTGAAAAAGCGCTACAAGAAAATAACCAACAAAAACAAGAAGATAGAATTAAATTTGCCCGTTCACATACTTGGGAAAACAGTGTTGCCGAAATATACAAAGCTATTTTAGCCGTTGATAAAAGTAAGTAACACTACATAAAATTTAAACCACACCATAATACCTATGTCAATAGTAAGTACTATTAAAAGCAATCCTAATTTGAAAAAATTTGTTCATTGGATGCTTATACCACGTCATCAAGCCAGACCTCGTACATGGGTAAAATGGTTTGTAAATCCATTTATTCATAAAAAAGGAAAAGGTGCTTCTATTAAGTATAGAACGCGTATTGATGTATTGCCTTTTAATAAATTTGAATTGGGTAACAACTCTACTATCGAAGATTTTTGTACCGTTAATAATGGCGTAGGTGATGTTATAATTGGTTCAGGAGTTAGAATAGGTATGAGCAATGTGGTAATAGGACCCGTGCAAATTGGCAACAATGTTATTTTTGCTCAAAATATTGTTATAAGTGGATTGAATCATGGTTATGAAGACATTAATACACCCATTTGCAAACAACCAACAAGCACCGCTAAAATTATAGTAGAAGACGATAGTTGGATTGGAGCCAATGCTGTTATTACTGCGGGCGTTACTATTGGAAAACACTGTGTAGTTGCGGCAGGGGCTGTAGTTACAAAAAGTATTCCTCCTTACTCTATTGCTGTTGGAAATCCGGCAAGGGTTATTAAACAATATAACTTTGAAACCAAAGAATGGGCCAGGGTGTAAACCATACTTTTATCAAATCTAAACTTGAATTAACTCATTTGTTAAGTACTTTATTTTAAATAATTTTGATGGGTAAAACAGAGTTAGACCATGAAAAAGTTAATCATTAGTACCTTATCGTTAAGTATTATTTTATCAATATTGGCTTGCTCTTCGGGCAATGAACAAAACAATACGGAAACTACTACTGAACAAACCAGTACAGCACCTAGCAGTGAAGCAGTGGTTGTACCTGACGACATTAATGACTTATTGAGTAAAAACACTTGTTTAAGCTGCCATGATGCCAACGATAGAATTGTTGGCCCTGCTTACAAAGAAATTGCTCAACGTAATTATACCGATGAGCAAATTGTGGAGTTAATATACAAGCCTAATCCAAGCAACTGGCCTGATTACCCAACTCCCATGATAGGGCTACCCAATGTACCGAAAGAAGAAGCCCTTAAAATTGCAGCATGGATTAACAGCCTGAAAAAGTAATTTTATTTTTGCTTCTCTAATAAAGCCATATAAAAACCATCAAATCCTGTGGCTGATGGCAATACAATTTTTTCGTCAACCAATATAAAATTAGGATGGTTGCTTAAAAAGTGTTGTACTTGGCTGGCATTTTCACTTGGCATAATACTACAAGTAACATAAGCCATTTTACCTCCTACTTTTAGCATAGTTTGGTACTGCTCCAAAATTTGTGCTTGAGTAGCTTTTATGTTTTCAATAAATGCAGGTTGTAATTTCCACTTAGCATCGGGGTTGCGTTTAATAACACCTAAGCCGCTGCAAGGAGCATCTATCAATAACCTATCCGCATAGTTAGCTAATTCTTTAATTACATTTTCGCCTTCAATTAATCGCGTTTCCACATTGTTTACATTGGCTCTGCGTGCACGTTTTTTGAGTTCGGTTAGTTTATAGTCCTCCACATCCATGCTTACTATTTTGCCTTTGTTTTGCATTAGCGAAGCTATGTGTAATGTTTTTCCACCTGCACCGGCACAAGCATCTATTACTTTCATACCGGGCTCTAATTGCATAAATGCCGCTACCAATTGGCTTGATGCATCTTGTACTTCAAAATGTCCGTTTTGAAATAGTTCAGACTTAAACAAATTAGTTTTATTGATTATTTTTAAAGCATCATCATAACCATCTATAGACACGGCTTCTACTTTTAAAGCAGCTAAATCTTTTATCAGTTTACCTTTGTTAGTAGCTAAAGTATTGGTACGAATAACAAATGGTGCTACTTCGTTCAAAGCATTCATCTCTTGCTCCCAACCATCACCTAATTCTTTTTCGCCCATTTCATCTAACCAATCTGGAATAGAGCATTTAATTTTTCTTATTTTCAATGCTTCATACTTACGTTGCATGACCAATTTATAATTGATACCATCAAACTCCGGCCAGTTTGGCAACTCAACATTCTTTAACATAAAATGAATAGCTAAAACAGCAAAAAACTGGTTTTGCTTTAAAGGCTTCATAGCCTCGTAACCTGTTAAACAATATTGGTATAATCTAATCCATCTAACAATATCATACGTGTTTTCTGCTATAAACGCTCTATCGCGTGAGCCCCATGTATGGTTGTTACGCAGACTGCGCTCTATTACTCTGTCGGCATATTTGTTTTGGTTAAATATAACGTTCAAATTATTTACCACTTCGTTTACAAGAGGTCTGTGTAGTTTATTGCTTTGCATGTTGTTGTTTTATAATGTTTTTAAAATACGCAATTCGTTAGGTAAATAGTTGTTTACCCTATTGGCTAAAATTTTTATCCAACCTAAGTTAAGCGTATTATAGGTTACTAAGTGCCATCCTAATTGGTCACTCGGTACTGTTATATTTTGTTTTTGTAAAAACTGTTGCGCTTGTGTTAAACTAAGCTCCACACTTGGTACATTTTTATTAATTAAAATACTTTGCGATAAATGATGATCAGGCACTAGGCTTCCGTTTTTAGCCAGTGTACCAACTGTAATGCCTCTTTTTTTCAAGTTCAAAACGTGGTTCAGATAACTTATTTCCGCAGCAAATTTTTTCTGTATAGCTATTATTTCATCTTGCTCTATACTTAAATCAAAATCTTCTAAATGATTCAGGTATAAAGCCATTTCTTCTGAATTTATTTTTTTATCCTGTTTATGGGTATAAGGAAAACGGTGTTCTTTGGCAGAGTCAACAGGTTTTTGCAATACGGCTAAAAACATTCCTTCACCTTTTATTTTATGAGGCCAAAAACGATAGGTATGTTCCATAAATCCTTCAATAGGCCAAGTCGAATCTACTTGAACAGGTACACTTTTTAAGTGTAACGTTGATTGCATCCAAAGCACATTGTCTTCATTTTCCTGCTTATTAAAAGTACAGGTTGAATACACTAAAAATCCACCCGGTTTCAAGGCATCGTATATATTGCTAATAATTTTTCGCTGACGTGCTTGGCAAATATTCACATTGTTCAGTGTCCACTCTTCAATAGCTGTTTTATTTTTCTTGAACATTCCTTCGTTACTGCATGGCGCATCTACAGCTATGATGTCAAAGTATTGGTATGTTTTAGCAAAATCAGCTGGATCGTTATGGGCCACTAATACATTGGGTAACCCCCAACGCACTATATTCTCTTCTAAAACTTTAACCCTGCTTTTTATTATTTCATTAGCCACCAATAAAGAGTTTTCATCTAACAGGCTTGCTATTAAAGTAGATTTTGCACCAGGAGCAGCACATAAATCAAGTACGCGCTGATTGGTTTTGTTTGCCAATAATTGTTTCATTACATGGCATAAAAACTGGCTACTGCTTTCTTGCACATAATAGGCTCCTGCATGAAAAAGTGGATCAGCAATAAAGGAAGGTTTATCGGTTAATAATTTACCTTGCGGGCTCCATGCAACAGACTCTTCATGTGTAAAAGCATCGCTAACTTTATGTGTATTTAAACGTACTGAGGCTTGTACTTCGTTAAAAAAACCAGTATGAAAGGCATCGTAGTCGTTGCCAAGCAATTGTTGCATATTGCTAATAAAAGCTTCTGGTAAACTTACACTCACTTGTTATTTTAGTATATAAAGTTGATTCAAATTACGACCATATCCATCATAATCTAAACCATAACCAACCACAAATTTATTCTCTATTTCAAAGCCAACATAATCCGGCTCTAAAGGTATTTTAAGTGCCGTTGGTTTAAGCAATAAACTAAGTACTTTTACACTGGCAGGCTCTTTAAGTTTTATTTCGTCTATTATATTTTTAATGGTATAACCACTGTCAATTATATCTTCAATCAAAACAACATGTCTTCCTTTAATATCGTCCTGCAAGCCTATTAAACTTTTAACTATACCGGTACTTTCCATACCCTGATAGCTTGTTAACTTAACAAAAGTAACCTGGCAGGGCGAAAGAAACGCCTTCATTAAGTCTGAAGTAAACATAAATGAGCCATTTAAAACCGAAACAAACAACGGATTTTTATCATGGTAATCCACCGTAAGTTTATTGGCAAGCTCTACTATTCTTGCCTGAATTAAATGCTCGCTGATAAAAGGTTCAAAATTTAAATCCCTAACTTTTATGTCCATTATTACTTAAATACTTATTGAACTGCAATAATACTCGTCATTATTGGCAATTAAAAGTAGTTTTATTGGCTTATTTCATCCAACAAAGCAGTGAATTTTTGGGTTAGTTTTTCGTAGCTGAATTGTTCAATATTAACCGGGTTTGTACTGGGTATATTTTGCTCCCAATCACTATACCATTGCTTAATAATGGTTTTCATTTTACCTACATCTGTATAATTGCAGGTAACACCTGTTTGTGTTTCAGCTACTATATTGGCTACATCGCCATCTTCCGGACCTATTACTAAAATAGGCTTTAATGAGCGAACACACTCAAATAATTTTGCAGGAATACGCCCTTTGTTGTTATATGGAATTCCCTCATCAGGCACATTGATTAATACCAATTGTACGCTGCTGCTTACATAATACTTAAACAAATCGTTTTTTGGAATTTGCTCTTGATAATTCAGGTTGTTTTGTAATCCATACCTACGGATTGCTTCCAATACATCATGAGCCACGTAGCCAGCAATATGC
Source organism: Bacteroidota bacterium (assembly GCA_040388375.1). Taxonomy (NCBI): domain Bacteria; kingdom Pseudomonadati; phylum Bacteroidota; species Bacteroidota bacterium. The sequence goes on from JAZKBU010000006.1 coordinate 260,709, forward strand.
AATTTAAGTTTAGCTGCAAAACCTTTTATTTCATTACTCAATTCACTCAAAGCCTGCCATAACATATTTGGGTTTCTATCCACGCCAAAAGTTCCAAAATGGCTTATGGTAAAATACGGATTATGTTGTGTGGGTATATTTGCAAAATCATCATTATCATACCCAAACGGAATATAATCGACAGTACGATTGCTTAATTTTTCTAAATCCTTACACCAGTTTTTACTTACCATTACTAGTTTATCGGCCTTGGTAATTACTTCCTTCTCCAAACGTAAATGCTTTTGTTCTGCCATTTTAGTCATCGGAAACTTAGTAAAATAATCTATTTCGCTCCAAGGGTCTTGCCAGTCGCTAATCCAGGGAATATCAAACGCCTTTTGCAGCTCCATGGCAATTATATGCATAGAGTGTGGCGGACCATAGGAAATAATAGCATCAACAGGGTTTTGCTTAATATACTCTTTTAAATATTGAATAGATGGTTTTATCCAGAAAGCACGTGCATCTGGAATAAAGAAATTAGCCCTTAACCAAATACCTAATTTATGTGATAAGGAATGACTTGAATCTTTATTTAAAAAAACATCCTTTACCTTTTCGGTTTTGGCTTTCCCTTTTAGTTTATTAAAAAAGCTGTATGGTTCAAATATAGGTCTGCGTATGATGGCTACATTTTCCGGAAAATCCTTTTCTGTACTTGCATCTACAATGGGGTAACTGGCATTTAAGGGTGCATATACAACAGGCTCCCATCCAAACTGACGACAATATTTTATAAATTTCATATTGCGCACAATGCCAATTCCACCCGCGGGTGGCCAATAATAGGCTATATATAGTACTTTTTTCATTGTAGCAAAAGCGTAAAACAGTTGAATTGCCTTACTCTTACCCATTTTATAATTAAAACTAAGCGTGGCAAATTAAGCTTGCCGGCACAAATAAAAAATAACAAAACACTTATTTAATAACTTTTACTCAGCTACAAAGCTGCTATAAATTAGTCCTTTTATAATTAGAATACTTTTACATTCGCACCCCAAAATCATAAATTAATTATAAGCCATGGCCAGATTATTATTTTTTGTTGCTTCTGTTTTTATCCTAACACTAAACAGTATAGCACAAAAAAATACCATTTTTAATAGCAAGGGAATGTTTTACATAAGCTGGGGCTACAACAGAGAAGCTTATTCAAACAGCGATATTCATTTTAAAAATACAGAAACCGATAATTACGATTTTGTTTTGGTAAATGCTCCCGCACACGACAAAGCCGGTTTTAATGATGGTCTTAATGATTTTTTAAATAACGATTTAACTATTCCTCAATACAACCTACACATTGGTTATATGTTTCATGATAACCATGATTTGGGTATTGAGCTAAGCTGGGACCATCTTAAATATGTAGTAAACGACAATGCTACTATGCATATTAAAGGACAGATAAGAGGCAACCAAATAGACAAAGACACTTTTGTTACACCTGATTTTATCCATTTACAACACACCAACGGAAACAACTATTTAATGCTTAACTTGGTTAAAAGACGTATTCTTTATACCAGTAAAAATATAAGCCTTGATTTATCGGGTAAGGTAGGTGCAGGGCCTTTGGTATCCTATTCTATTTCTACCATTTTAGGTAATCACAATTCAGGCAGATTCAGAATACATGGCTATGTAATAGGAACCAGTCTTTGCTCTCGTTTAAGTTTATATAAATACGTGTTTATTCAACCTTCGTTTCAGTTTGCATTTGCCGACTATTTAAGTACCGAATTGGGCGCTGACGCTGTTGGCAGGGCAACACATTATTTTACATCATATACCTTTATGGTGGAGGCTGGGTTTAACTTTCCTGTTAACTGGGGTAAAAAAATAAAATAAAAAAAGCACTTCATTTCTATGGAAGAAAGAAGTGCTTTTGATAAGGTAAAATTAGTTACTAGTTAAGTGTGTACTCTACACTAATGGTTGTATTTAACAACTTACTAATCGGGCAATTTTTCTCTGCATCAGCAACCAGTTCAGCAAACTGTTCAGCGCTTATTCCATCAACTACAGCTTTTAAAGTTAAATGCGATTCTTTAATCGTTCCATCCTCAAAAGTAATAGCACAATTGGTTTCTAAACTGGTTGGTACAAATGAAGCTCCGCTTAAATTAAAGCTTAACTTCATAGTAAAACAACCTGCATGAGCCGCTGCTATTAACTCTTCCGGATTGGTACCAATTCCATCTGCAAAACGTGTATTGAATGAATATTGCGTTTTATTTAAAACATTACTTTGGGTAGTTAAATGTCCTTGACCTTCTTTTCCCGTTCCTTGCCAAAAGGCTGTTGCTGTTCTTTTCATGTTATATTGTTTATGTTTATATGTCGTCCTTCAAATATAAAAATATAGTGAGCAATTAAACTATGTAATTATTGCCTTTTTATTAAATAAAACCAAACAGCTAATAAATACAAACAGCCGACAATATTGAAATTGCCGGCTGTTCTCATTATAAATTACTTTACTGCTTTTGATTAATTAATCATATTACTTAACTATAATCAATTTTTGGATAGTCGTTTTCCCATTATTGGTTACTTGAATCATATATAAACCATCTTTCCAGGTTATAGTGTTTAGTTCGGTATTTGAATTTGTTGTTTGTTCATTATAAACAGTTCGTCCAGTTAAATCAGTGATACTCACTAAAGCCCCTTTCCCTAAACCACTAATAAATAAAACATTACTTGCTGGGTTAGGATAAACAATAAACTTCAAAACATACATATCATTCACACTAACTTGTGGTTCGTTTATAATAAAACTAGTTGAATCCTTACAGCCGTTATTATCAGTTACCACCAATTTATACGTTTCAGGGCATACATTGGTAAAGGTATAAGCTGAATCGGTTATGTTCAGGTTTGTTCCTATAGTATTTGAACTCCAAGTTAATTTTAAAGCAATTGGCAATGCACCATTAGCTATATTTACCCTAACTTGTTTACAACGACTGGTGTCGGTTGGATTAAGTACACTATGAGTTAACTGTAAATTGCAATTAATAATTGTTACACTGGTACAAGAAGAGGTATCAATACAACCATTTTGAGTAATTATTACTTTGTAACTGCCTGAAACCGTTGGCGTATAACTTTGCATATTAGCATTGGCTATTGGCAAACTGGTAGTACAATTTATCCATTGGTATATGGCATTTGTAGCAGATGCAGTTAAGGTATTTACATTCTTGGCTACTGTTTTGTTTACCGTAGTTATGTTTAAGTTATAAACCACAATACTGTCGCAACCTGCCATATTGGTTAAAGTATCACGATATGTGCCACTTTGTGTAATAGTTACTCCTTTTATTACATAACTTTTGCAAGCAGATATATTTTGAATAGAGCCATTTTTTTGAATGGTTAAATCAAGAACCAAAATACTATCGCAACCAGTAGCACTTGCAGCAAACAAGGTATCACGGTAAATGCCGGTGCTGGTGTAAGTTTTTCCATTTAAAACAAAATTGTTACAAGCTGATTGAACAATATTATTAATAGCAGGTGTGCCATTATTAATGGTTAAGTTTAAAGTTATAATACTATCGCAGCCAGCAGTATTAATTAGTGTGTCTTTATATTGACCAGTTTGTGTATAGGTTTTGTTATAAATTACTAAACTGCCACAACCAACCCTATTAATAATAGCCGAACTTGCATTGGCTAGTGTTAAATTTAGTTTTATAATACTATCGCAACCATTTACGCTAGTAGTTGTTCTATAGTAGGTTCCTGCAGTAGTTAATTGTTGGCTTCCAAACACATAAATTTTACCAGCACATATTTTAGTATTTAGGATAACGGTATCTAAATTTATTTTTAGAACAGGCGAAACTGCGGGGCAATTAGCAGAACCTGTATTACTATAATGTGCCACATAATTTCCACATAAAGTAGTTAAGAAATTAATATTACCAGTTGTATTACTAGAATCTATAATAATTCCATTTCTAAATAATTTGTATCTAGTAAAACTTGTTGTGGCAGTAATTCTATTGGTAATTTTGCTATAAGCTAAACCTTGTCCAACACCAGCAGCAGGGGCAACAGTTACTTTGGCTGTATATTGTTCAAAGCCGCAACTGTTATTAACTGTAAACTCAAATAAAGTATCGTTTAAGTTGGTATTATTTAGTAGTAAAAATGAATCGGTAGATAAAGTTACTCCATTTTTTTTGTATTGATATGTACTTCCTGCATTTCCACTAAAGTGATAAGTAATAAGTGTGCTACTACCTTCGCATACTTGTATAAGAGAAGGTATAGCAATTAATGAAGGCATATTGTATAATTTAGAAATTTCATCGGCTGATAAAATTTTGTTATAAATTTTAATATCATCGTAGTTTCCAATGCCTGGTTCGTTTCCATCGTTTCTATTGCCAATTAGTGCAATGGTATTTAATGGCAATCCTGTTATACTACTTACTAAATTTCCGTTAATATAAAATTTTGCATCGCCATTACTCGCTACATGGTAAACTATATGATACCAAACACCTGTGTTAAGCGTAAAACCTGTTGGAACACCAACTGTAGTAGTACTATTACCTAAAAACACGGCTCCGGTTGATGACGTATAAACCATTTTAGCAATATTGCCATTGGCTTGTGTATTACCAATTATAGTTCTTGCACCAGTATAACTATTTGTGGTTCGCTGATACCATAATGATACTGTTAAATTGCTGTTAGGTAAACTAGCTATTTGCATACTTTGTGCTACCGCATTAATAGCACGACCTGTGGCTGCAATATTGCTTCGACCTACAACTGATGCTGCTGTGGCAGATATTGTTATACCCGCTAATGAGTTTACTAAATTGGTGTTTTCAGTATTGTTTAATGTAAAATGATGGGTTAAATTACTACTTAAATTTACCCCAGCTTTAAAAGTTAAATTCAATTGCACATTTACAATACATCCGTTTAAATTGGCTATGGTGTCGTAATAGGTTCCCGCGTTTGTGTAGGTTTTATTATTGTAAGTATAACTACCACAAAACGAATCGGTTTTAATAATATTAGAAGGTTGAATATTTAAACGAGTATTAAACTCCTCAAAACCACATTTTGAATAAACTTTAAAAGTAATCAAAGTATCAGTTGCAGCTAAATTATTAGCTAAATAAGAGGTATCGTTACTTACGCTTACATTATTTTTTAAAAACTGATAAGAAGAGTTGTTTGAACCGCTTACTTTATAAGCAAAATTGGCTGAATTGTTTTGACAAAAATTAGTCAAAAACGGACGACTGATAATGCTTGGTCTATCATAAATTTTAGCAATATCAGCATCAGAAAGAACAGTATTATAAACCTTAATATCATCGTAACTACCCACCCCTGGTGTATTTGAACTTCCAACGCCACGCCCAATTCTAACTATACCCGTTAAACTCATATTGTTATTGGTTAGTTTATGTTCGCCATTTACATATATTTTGGCAACCCCTAAACTGTCTAATGAAAAAGTTAAATGATACCAATTATTAGTTTGGAATTGAAAATTGGTACTTGCACTTGTTCCAAAATTGTTATTTGATAATAAATTTCCATTGGCATCGGCATACAAGTAATAACCTGCATTAGTTCCTAACGAATTGGTTAGCAACCCCCTTGTATTAGTTGAACTTGACGATGTAAATTGATACCAAAATGATATGGTAATATTATCGGCTGGAATGTTTACAACTGGTGTCATTTGTTGGCTAGGTGCTGTAGGTATAAATTGGGCTGAATTTTGATTCCCAAATCTATCGTTGGTAAATAATATTCCAGATGTTTTATTCAATACAAAATTTCCAGTTAAATCTTTGGCTGAATCTTGTGCATTTAAGGTCCAATATCTAATTAAATTATTGCTTAAATTGGTAAGTTGGTTAATACTTACTGTTAGGTTTAAATACACAATACTATCACATCCAAATTGATTAACTAAAGTATCAATATAATTGCCAGAAACAATATATGTTTTATTGCCAACTTTAATTCCACAATCAGTACTAACTATATTTACACTATCGGCACTATTAATTTTAAAAATTTTAGAAATAGTTTCTTCAAAACATTGGCTATTTATGGTTATAGAAATAGCTGTATCAGTCAATGCAGCTGTTTTAACAAATGTTGGTAAACTGCTTCCTACAGTGGTTCCATTCAACTTCCATGCGTAAGTTGCATTGCTATTACTTGATAAGGCTTGAAATGAAATGGTTTTATTTTTACAACCTGATGCCAATAAATCTACAGATTTAATGCTTCCAAAGTCGTACAGCGATTTAACTTGAGCTTCGGTAATAATGGTGTTGTAAATTTTTATATCATCAAATTTACCAGTAGCTCCTTGTATTTCAGTGCCAGGACGGTTGTTTCCAATTCTATCAAAATTAGAAGCGGATAGATTATTGCCACTGTATGCCAAAACACCATTTACATAAAAAGTAAAATTGGCTCCATTACGCGTTAATACAATATGATGCCAAGTATTTTGGGCTATGGGAACACCACTTCCTATTGGTACCCCCGTATTAGACCATGGAAACAAAGTAGCCGAAGCATTATCAGTTAACAAGATTGGATGTGAAGCTGGTAAAGCTGTTCCATTACTACCTAAAATTACATTATTACTCCCGCCATTACTTTGGTAATAATACCATAATGAAATAGAAGTGGCTCCAGTTGGTAAATTTGCTGTTGGTTGTAATTGAATAAAACCAGTATTATTTGAAATGCGATAAGCCCCATTAACGGTTCCGTGCATTGCAGTATCTTTAACGGTGTTTACTAAAGTTAAACCAAAGTTGTTTTTAATATCTTTATTGTTATCATTTGCATTTGCAAGCCAATACCTAACTAAGTTATTATCTAAATTGGTAGTTCCATAGTTAATACTTAATGAGCGAGAAAAACCAACTCCACAAGCAGTAATGGCATTTACGGTAATATTTCCGCTATTGGTGCTAGGAGTAACTATAATGGTGCGTGTGTTAGATATACCTGACCAGCCTGAAGGCAATGACCAAACATACGAAGTAGCTCCAAAAACAGAATCTACACTATAAACTCTTTGGCTATTTGTGCATAATTTCACTAATCCGCTTATAGGTTTTAACTCGCCACAAGCACCAATTTTAGCCATATAACCATGCCCAAATGTAGGATTGCTTCCTGTAATGTAAGCATAGTTTCCATTTGCAGTAACCGAAACACTGTAGCCATCATCCTCTAAAATAGTACCGAGCGATTTAGACCAAACAAAAGTTCCCAATGTATTTAATTTACTTACAAAAATATCTTTCCAACTTCCGCTATTTAATGCCGATGCTGAAACGCCAACAGGAAATTCAGCATTGCCAATAAATGAACCTACTGTATATACATTTCCTAATGTGTCTAAGTCAATTGCTCCTAAAAGATCAAGTCCACTTCCTCCCAATTGTTTTATCCATATTGCACTTGCTTGGTTGGTATCTAGCTTACTTATAAATGCATCGCCACCAACAGAAACAAAAGTTTGTGCAGTTCCATTTGGGTTTAAATTAGCAGTCCCATTAAAATTGCCACCAGCATAAATTACACCTTTTCCATTAAGTTTAATTGCATTTATAATATCACCATTATTGCCGCCAACTCGTTTGGCCCAAATGGTATTTCCATTAGTTACAATTTTTGAAATAAAAGCATCGGCAGCTCCTACTGATGTAAGGAAAATACTGTTATTAAAACCAGCATTGGTTCCATTGAAATAACCAGCTGCATACACATTTTGGTTACTATCTATATCAATAGTTAATACAGCATCATTAAAGGAACTTCCACCATACGATTTTACCCATTGTAGTACAAAATTGCTATTGTATTTAACGATAAAACCATCTTCACTACCGGCAGCTAATAAATTATTGGTGCCACCAAGTAAGTTAAAATTAACATTGGTAGTATTACCCGGACTTGAGTAATATCCAGCTAAATATATATTTCCTGCGGCATCCGATTTGATACACTTTCCATCATCGTTTCCACCCATGCCAATTCTAAAAGCACCATTCGAATAGAATAAACCATCAGTTCCTAATCGCACTATGAAAATATCAAACGAATTAGATACTGAAGTTAAAGGTGCTGTAAAATTAGGGGCATATACATTCATGGTTCCTTGAAAAAACCCAGTAAGAAATACATAACCATTTGCTACCGATAAATGATTAACCGATTCGGCCATGGATCCTCCCAAACGTACTGCCCATAAAATTTGCCCAAATGAATTGTATTTGGCCACAAAAGCATCGTAACTTCCTGCTGCAGTTAGTAAGTATGCACCCGTTCCGTGGTCTAAATCTACTGTTCCATAAAAATGGCCTGCCACATACAAGTTTCCTGCTTCATCGTAATACGATGTTTTAATTTGTTCAACTCCCCCATTATCGCCAATAGAATACTCCCAATTGGTAATGGGTGTTTGTGCTTGCAATCCATAAATGGTGCAAAAGCAATAAAATAATAATAGTATTTTTTTCATTATTTGATGTAATTTAATGGCTCAAAAATGATTGAAGTACTTATTTATAAACTTGCCAGTTTATAAACCCAGATGTTTTTAAAATGAAAAAGGCAATTGAGTTGATGTAGTATAATTAGTGTAAAGAATCTTTTTCCAAAAAAATCGAACCTGTGACACTACCAAAACCAGTTAAATATTTTGATACAAATAATTATTTCTTAAATAAATGATTCCAAAATAATCTAAACCACTATAATGTATCTTTATTAACTACATTGGCAATTTGATAGGTGTTTTTTATGGTTTGGTAAACCAAATAATAAGTAACATTGGTTTTAAATTATATTTGTTAACTATTAAAATAAGTAATTGAAAGCAGTAGTATTTATTTTAGCATATATGTTATCGACTGCCATGTATGCGCAACAACCGTATTTTACGGTATTGAACGATACAAAAGGGTTGCCATCAAATAATGTATATAATATTTTACAAGATAAAAAAGGTTATATATGGATAGCAAGCCAAGAGGGCATAAGCAGGTACGATGGGTATAATTTTAAAACCTACAAAAATACCAATCAAACCTCAGCAGCGGGTAGTAATTTAAAAGAAGATGTTTTGGGTAGAATTTGGTACCAAAATTTTGATGGTTACTGTTATTACATAGAAAATGATTCGCTACATGCTTTAAAACAAAATAAACCAATTGGCTTTTTTGCTTTTGGAATAACCAATAATTATTTGTTTTTATTACAATATAAAGGGATTGATGTTTACAATATAAACACCTTACAATTAATTAAAACAATACCATTTTTTTCTGCTATTAAAGATATAAATAATACAGCTTGTTTTAACAACAACTATTATTTTACAGCCAATAAGGTGCTTTATAAAACTACTTCTAATTTAAAATTAGAAGCTACTCGGGTACAAATTGCAAGCAATGAAAAAAACAATCAAATATATGCCACCAATAAAAATTTGGTTTTAACTGCTCGAGAAAATGAAAACGAACAATTGTATTTTATTGAAAATGGTAAGTTGCAACCTACTTCTAAAATAGGAGGGCCAAAACTCATTCAAAATTTGCATTTAATTGATAATGATTATTGGGTGTTAGCTCCTAATGGTGCTTATGTATTTGGTAAAAATGGATTTAAGCATTATTTTAAAAATCAAAGTATTTCGTGTGTTATAAAAGATAGAGATAATAATTATTGGGTATCATCGGTTAATAAAGGCATATTTATTATTCCTTCATTACAAACCACATTTGTTGCTATCGAAAATTATGTACCCAGTTTATTTGAAAAAACAAAGGGAGGGTATTTACTTTTTACTCAAAATAATGAGGTGGTGGCATTAAATAATAATTTTGAACCTCATAAAAAACTATTTACCAATCCTAGTAATGCATCTATTTATTACACCTATTACGATTCTAGTTTAGATGTTTTATTAACATCTTCTTTTGGCACTGGTATTTTTAATTCAAAACCGTTTGGTTTTATTAAACATGAAGATTTTGCTTTAAAATCAATAGCAAAAATTGATCATAAATATTATGCACTGGCCACAAGTGGTTACGCTAATTTGGTTATTTCGCCAAATGCCAATAAAAATATTCCATCAAAATGGGATGATTTTTACAATAAAAAACTAAAAGAAGGGAATGGCGATGCGGCCGATTTTATTAGTAGTATTAGGGCCAAAACTGTGGCATATAGTCCAAGTCAAAATGCTATTTACTGTGGTTCAAATATTGGACTTCATAAGCAAACCATTTATAATCAAACTGAAATAAAGCAAAACAATCAAAGTGTTTTTGTTTCAAAGCTAATAGCTTTTAAATCGTTCATATTGGCACTAACTACTAAAGGCGAGTTAATTACCATCACAAACGATACTTTATTTAATACACTTAATAGCCTGCCAAATATTGATATAAAAGAAGTAAAAAAAATAAAAGCTTTTGGTAATTACTTGTGTATTTTGGGTAACGATAAATTTATAATTGTAAACACTGAAAATATACATAAAACCATTTATCAGTTATCAATACAGCTTAAAACAAGCGAAATAAACGACTTTATACTTGAACAAAATCAACTTCATATTTTAACACATAATAATATAATAAGTGTAGCTGTAAATGGAATAAATAAACTTGAAGTAAAGCCCAATTTTGTAATAGAAAACTATGAGGTAAATGGAAAACAGTATGCCACAATAAACGAGTCGTTCTCGTACCAAGAAAACAATATTATTATTAATTATGCTTTGCTTAATTATGCCCAATTTCAGCACCAAAATATTGCTTACAAAATAAACAACGAAAACTGGGTTAATACCATGCCTAATATGCGTTCTCTTCAGTTTGCCTCGCTTTCGCCAGGTAATTATACCATTCAGTTTAAAGTTAATAATACCGTACTTACTAATGTTGTTGTAAAATTTAAAATTAACAAACCTTTTTGGTTACAATGGTGGTTTTTGTTATTAATAGTTTCCATTTTAACTATATCAGGACTAGGCTATTATAAATGGCAAATTAGTTTATTAGTAAAAAAGAATAAACTAATAACCGAAAAAATGGCTTTGGAAAATGAGTTAAATAAATCAAAATTAACTTCCATCAAGTCGCAAATGAATCCCCATTTTTTTTACAATGCACTTAATACCATCCAGTCGTACATTTTTATAAATGATAAAAAAAATGCAAATAATTACCTGTCAAAGTTTTCGAAACTAACACGTATGATACTTGAAATGAGCGAAAAAGAAACCATAACCATAGGCGAAGAAATAGAAGCACTTAATTTATACCTAGCCTTGGAACAAATGCGTTTTGAAGACGACTTTTACTTTGAGATAAAAATAAGTGTAGACTTAGATAAAGAAATGGATAAAATACCTCCCATGTTGGTACAGCCATATGTAGAAAATGCCATCAAACATGGACTGCTTCACAAGGATGGAAAGAAAAACTTATCTGTTTTATTTGATTGTATTGAAAATAATTTGATGGTAACTATTAACGATAATGGAGTAGGCAGAAAACGTTCTGAACAATTGAATAAAATAAAAGATAGTAAGCATCAGTCTTTTTCTACCCAAGCTAATAAAAAGCGTTTAGAAATTTTAAATCAAAGTAAAAACAAACCTGTAGCCGTAATTATTACCGATAATTATAACGAAATTGGAAATGCAACAGGAACTACCGTAACACTAACCATACCCCTAACTTAAAACTAATACATGTACAAAGCTGTAATTATAGATGATGAAAAAATGGCCCGCACCTTATTGGAAGGCATGCTTAATGAATATTGTAAAGATATAACCATTGTAGAAAGCTGTAAAGATTTACCAACTGGTGTAAAAGCAATACGAAAACTCAATCCTGATTTAGTGTTTTTAGATATAGAAATGCCTGGACATAGCGGTTTGGAGTTATTGGAGTTTTTTAACGATGAGGAGGTTAATTTTTCAGTAATTTTCACAACAGCTTATAACCAATATGCCATTCAAGCATTTAAGTTTTCGGCCGTTGATTATTTGTTAAAGCCGATAGAGATTGCTGATTTAGAGACTGCACTCGAACGTTTTAGAAAACAAAATCACAAACAAAATTTTGGTATTTTAAAAGATAACTTATCAAACATCACACAACAAAGGAAATTAGCTATTTATACTACTGGATCCATAAAATTTATTGATATAAACGAAATATTGTTTTTTAAAGCCGATGGTGCTTATACACGCATTATTTTAAACGATGAAACCGAAATTTTGGCAAGTAAAAGCCTTAAAACTTATGAGGATATTTTAGCCGATACTGCTTTCTTTTTCAGAAGTCATAAATCGTTTATAGTTAATATCAATTATATAACTGAATATGTAAGAAATGATGGTGGTTATGCATTGGTAAATAAACATCACCAAGTATCAGTATCAACCGATAAATTAGATACATTATTGAATTTAATTAGCCGCAAAGGGAAATAGAAAATTGGCTCTTGACCCAAACTTGCTTGATACTCATATTTTATTTAACCATTGTTCTGTATTACTCCCCCCATCTTAACCAACAATAACTGGGCTTCCTATTCACATAAATGCTACTTTAAGGTATTGCACTTTTAGAAGATTGACTTATATTTTTATCTTGTTGGATAATTCTCATAGCTATAGAAAACAGCGGATAATGATTGTTTCTTCTCAATTCACTTTTGTCTATGGTCTACTAACCATCAACTAATCATCGTATCCTAAGTTTGGCGATAACCATTTCTCTACGTAATCAATACTTACATTTTTACGCTTAGCGTATTCTTCAACTTGGTCTTTTTGAATTTTACCTACCGCAAAATATTTACTGGCTTCATTGGCAAAATAAAAACCACTTACTGCCGATGCCGGATACATAGCAAAGTTCTCCGTAAGTACAATACCTGCATTTAATTCCGCTTGCAAAATATCGAACAACTTGCGTTTTTCAGTATGGTCAGGACAAGCAGGATAACCCGGTGCCGGGCGAATACTATTGTATTTTTCGCGGATAATTTCATCATCTGTTAATTGTTCACCCGCAGCAAAACCCCAATATTCTGTTCTTACCAACTCATGCATTTTTTCGGCAAAAGCTTCTGCCAACCTATCAGCGATGGCTTTTATCATAATACTATTATAATCGTCATGGTCTTTTTCGTAAGCTTCAACCAGTGGCTCAATACCAATACCTGCTGTAACAGCAAACATACCTAAGTAGTCTTGCTTACCGCTTTCTTTAGGAGCCACAAAATCAGCTAAACATAAGTAAGGTTGGTCAGCCGCTTTTTCATTTTGTTGACGTAAAAAGCTGAAGGTTGTTGGTTGCCCTTTGTCAGTTATTATTACATCATCACCAACAGCATTGGCTTCATAAAAACCAATTACCCCACGAGCCGTTAACAATTTTTCATTGATTACTTTATCTAACATTTTGTTAGCATCATCAAATAATTTTTTGGCTTCTACTCCTACTATTTTATCATCGAAAATAGTAGGGTAACGACCCACTAATTCCCATGTTAAAAAGAAAGGCGTCCAGTCTATACGTTGGCGTAATTCTTCCAATGGAAAATTATCAAATACCTTAGTTCCTAAAAATTGAGGTGTTACTATATTGTCAAAACTCACAGGTATTTTATTGGCTCTTGCTTTAGCTAAGTCTACAAAATTTTTATCCTTTTTACGGTTCTTGTAATCAATTCTAAACTGTTCGTATTCGTCTTTAAATTTCTTTTCAGATGCCACACGCTGATCAGGGCTGATTAAACTTGCTGCCACCGGCACACTCTTACTGGCATCCAACACATGTACCACAGGGCCACTATAAACAGGGTCTATTTTAACTGCAGTATGTGCTCTACTGGTTGTAGCTCCACCAATTAACAAAGGAATATTCATGCCTAAACGTTCCATCTCTTTGGCTACATATACCATTTCATCTAAACTAGGTGTAATCAATCCACTCAAACCAATTACATCCACCTTTTCTCTAACGGCAACTTCTAAAATTTTATCAGCAGGCACCATTACACCAATATCAATTATTTCGTAATTGTTACAAGCCAATACTACACCTACAATGTTTTTACCAATATCATGCACATCACCCTTCACCGTAGCCATTAATATTTTACCCTGGTTGGTGGTCATGTTACCATTCTTACGTTTTTCCTCTTCCATATAAGGCATTAAAACAGCAACCGCTTTTTTCATTACACGTGCACTTTTAACTACCTGTGGTAAAAACATTTTTCCGGCACCAAATAAGTCACCCACTATATTCATACCCGCCATTAATGGCCCTTCAATTACATGTAAAGGTTTATCATAACCCAATCTGGCTTCTTCTGTATCTGCTTCTACAAACTCAACAATCCCTTTTATTAAAGCATGGCTTAATCGCTCTTCCACCGTGCCTTTACGCCATTCATCATCAACTACACTTTCTTTTCCTTTTCCTTTTACGCGTTCGGCTAGTTCCAATAAACGTTCTGTTGCATCATCTCTTCTATCCAACAAAACATCTTCTACATGCTCTAATAATTCTTTATCTATCTGGTCGTAAACTTCCAATTGGCTTGGATTAACAATACCCATATCCATTCCATTGTTAATGGCATGGAATAAAAAGGCAGAGTGCATAGCTTCACGCACTTTATCGTTTCCTCTAAACGAGAAGGAAACATTGGAAACACCACCACTAATTTTAGCACCCGGTAAATTGTCTTTAATCCATTTAGTTCCTTTAAAGAAATCCAATGCATTTTTTCTATGCTCTTCCATACCCGTAGCCACAGGAAAAATGTTTGGATCAAAAATAATATCGCCTGCAGGGAAATGAACTATTTCCGTTAAAACCCTATAGGCTCTTTCAGCAATCTCAATTCTACGTTCATAATTATCCGCTTGTCCTTGTTCATCAAAAAGCATTACAATAACAGCAGCACCAAAACGTTTTACAATTCTGGCCTGGCGTATAAACTCTTCCTCTCCACCCTTAAGCGAAATAGAATTTACAACGCATTTACCTTGCACGCATTTTAAACCAGCTTCTATAATTTCCCATTTCGATGAATCAATCATAATAGGCACTCTTGAAATATCAGGCTCAGACGCAATTAAATTCAAGAATTTAACCATGGATTCTGTTCCATCTATCATCCCCTCATCCATATTGATATCAATAATTTGAGCACCACCTTCTACCTGCTGACGGGCAACAGCTAAAGCCTCTTCAAAGTTTCCTTCACGGATAAGGCGTAAAAACATTTTCGAACCTGTAACATTGGTTCTTTCACCTACGTTTACAAAATTGGTTTCCTTAGTAATTACTAATGGCTCAAGGCCTGAAAGGCGTAATGTATAATCTTTGTTCATTTATTTTTTGCTGCTGGCCACTGGCTTCTGGCAACTAGCTGGACTGCTAGAGGTAAGAAGCCTGTGGCAATTTATTTATAGTCTTGTCTAATTTTCAAAATCAAATTATTTATCTGCTTTTGAACTTTATTTATTTCTTCTATTAAAGAAGTTGTCGTTTCTTCTTTTGTAAAGCCTAATTCTGCACACAACAACAATTGGGTTTCTAATTCAAAAGATGAACCAATTGCTATTTCTAAAAATCGTTTAAATTCAGCATCACTGTTTCTACTTGTTCCTTCTGCAATGTTTGACGGAATAGAAATCGTTGCTCTACACATCTGAGAAACCAATCCAAACTTTTCTTCTTTTGGTAATGTTTCTGAAAATTGATAAACCTGCTTTACCAATTTCATACTATCATTCCAGATATCGTATTTTTTAAAGTCTCTCATATTTATAGCAGCTAGCTTCTGGCCTTCAGCAACTGTCACTTATTTTATTGTTATCTTGCCAAAGGCTAGTTGCCAGCAGCCAGAGGCATAAGCGCTCTCGGTTCATACTTAGCAGCCATATCAGCAATAGCTTTTATATGGTCAGGAGTAGTTCCGCAACAGCCACCCAAAATATTCACCAATCCTTCTTTACAAAACTCTTCTACCTGTTTAGCCATAGCAGCAGGGCTTTCATCATACTGTCCAAACTCATTTGGCAGGCCTGCATTTGGATAAGCACTTACAAAAAATGGTGAATGTGCAGCCATAACTTGTAAATACGGCCTTAATGCACTTGCCCCTAAAGCACAGTTTAGTCCGATGCTCATTAAAGGAGCATGTTGCATACTAATTAAAAAGGCTTCCGTTGTTTGACCAGATAAGGTTCTTCCGGAGGCATCAGTAATAGTTCCGGAAATCATAACCGGGTAATGTTTACCCAATTCTTCAAATACTTCATCCACCGCATACAATGCAGCCTTGGCATTTAAAGTATCAAAAATGGTTTCAATCAATAAAATATCAACTCCACCTTCAATTAACTTAAAGGCTTGTTGTTTATAGGCTTTTACCAATTCATCAAAAGTAGTAGCTCTATAACCAGGGTCATTTACATCAGGACTGATAGATAAAGTTCTGTTAGTTGGCCCCATTGCACCAGCTACAAACCTTGGTTTGTGCGGTTCTTTAGCCGTCATTTCATCAGCCACTTCTTTGGCTAATTTTGCCGAGTAGTAATTAATATCATCTACCAAATGCTCCAAGTGGTAATCAGCTTGTGCAATAGTAGTTCCACTAAAAGTATTGGTTTCAACAATATCAGCACCCGCTTCAAAATACAAACGATGAATATCTTTAATAATTTCCGGACGGGTAATAGAAAGTAAATCGTTATTACCCTTTAATGGATGTGCATGATTAGCCAAAGCCTCATTTCTGAAATCAGCTTCTTCTAAATGATGGCGTTGAATCATTGTGCCCATTGCACCATCTAAAATTACAATCCGTTGCTTTAATATGTCGTATATGTTCATTTTTTTTACAATGTCCATAGTCCATAGTCGATTGACCATAGGTTAATACATTCAAAAGCCATGGACTATGGTCTATTAGCTATTGACTTTTCCAGTAAACTTGTATCTGATTTTGTGTTTGAGCGCTAACATTGTGTACCAACGCATTCATTCACTTATCAGTTCTCTCTGTGTGAGATAGGTATTGGCACTCCGCTACTAAATAGTTTTTGCCAAGACATCATAGGGCCTATTCCCTCCGTCTTTCTGGATAAGTAGTGCAAATATAAAAATGAAAATGATATAAAGTAATTTTTTTTCTTTTGGTATAAATACATACCCAGTTGGACGATTAATAATTGATACCTATATCCAGCCTCTTCTTTTAAAACTGAACAATACCGCCAGCGAAGAAAGTACCATTAATCCAATACAAACTGCAAAACCCAATGGTTCATTAGCACCCGGAATTATGTTAAAATTCATTCCGAAAATACCTGCTATCAATGTGGGGGGTAAAAATGCTATAGAGAAAACCGTAAATCGCTTTAACACCTTATTTTGTTCTAAGTTAATTAAACCCGTTAAAGTATTTTGTAAGTATTCCAATCGTTCAAAGTTAAACGTACTGTATTCAACCAGCGATTGAATATCTTTTAAGATGATACGTAAACGAACTTTTCTATCCTCTGGAAACAAACTGCTTTTTAGTAAATTCGACAATACACGTTGCTTATCAATCATGCTCTCACGTAACATCATCGTATTTTCCTGCAACTCTGTAATGTCCAATAAAAATTCACTATTGGGGTCTCTATCTGTACTCAAGGTACGACTAAAAACCGTTATTTCATTCGATACGCGTTCAATTAAATCAGCTTCTAAATCAATACGGGTTTCCTGCAAACTCATCAACACATCAAAGCCCGAATTAAAATTTTCGCTGTTAGCCTTCATCTTCCGCACTACATCAGCAAAAGTTGATAAATCAGCCTGCCTGAAAGTATACAAAACACTTTCCTTTATAATAAAAGAAACCGCATGCTTTTCATACTGACCATTTTCTAAACGTAAAAAATTGCTATTAGCCGTAATCTCATTGTTACGTTCAAAATAACGCGAGCTGCTTTCAATCTCCGCTATTTCTTGCGGAGTTTGAATACTAATACTTGTTTTACTTTCAATCCACTCTTCTTCTTCCGTAGTAGGTGCTTGCATATCTACCCACATTATATTTGTGAGAGAATCTAAACGCTTTACATCGTTATCTTTTACAATTTTATCGCCTTGTTTGTAGAAAATGCGAATCATGGCCGGCAAGATAAAACTTTTAGCAAAAGTAATTCAACTAATAATAATAAATTAATGCGTGCTATTATCTAAGTAGCGATACATTACCCTTTTTAGAGTAACTAATATCATCATAACTAGTATAATCAATGCTATAAAAATACACATCAGCCTGTGCGGGTAAACCATCTAACTTACCATCCCAAAATTGTTTTTTATTCTCTGATTCAAAAACAAGCTGCCCCCATCTATTGTATATTTTTAAATGATATGTTTTCACAAACGAATAAGAAACACCAAATGCATCATTCAACCCATCTCCATTCATTGAAAAGGCATTGGGTGCATATACGTTGGGTTGTTGAAATAAAAATATTTCATTCGAACGGCTTTGGGCCAACATTTCATCAGTACCGTCTGCAATACTTTCTTTGGCAACTATATAGTAATTATAAGCACCTTCATCATAATTAAAATCCTTATCGGAATACGAATGAGGATTAATCTTAATCAATGATTCAAATGTTGACGATAAGAATTGCCTGTTTATTTGATAATTTTCTACACCACCTACCCAGCCCGTATATTCGTTCCAGTCAAGATTATGTTTTAAATAAGAAGATTTACCTTGTAACAATATAGAACAAGCCACTTTACCTTTAGGGCCAATATTATCGCAGGTATCATACATCACCAAATGGTAACAGTATGATTGCTTGTTTACATCTACATTTTGGTCAACATAAAAAGTATCCGTTACTTCTTCTAAAGTATCTATTGCAACAAAGCTCTTGGCATTATCAGTCGATTTATATAAAAAGTATTTAGCAAAATCTTTTTCCTTACTTGGTCTCCAGCTAATCCTGATATTTTCTGATGTATCAACCGTCACGGTGAACAATCTTTGTAGTTGTGGTATATACTCAATTTCACTAAAGGTTGACATGGTATCACTGCTTTGACCAATTAAACCACACTTATTTACTCCTACTATAAAATAACAATAATTAACTGTTTTGTTATTTGGCGAATTCTTATCAACGAAATAACGAACTGCTTGTTTAGCTATCGTATCTATTACTGCATAATTCGCAAAATCAATACCCCTGTAAACTACGAAATAACTAAAGTTTTCTGCTGGTGAAGTATCGCCATAATATACTGTGGTTTCATTGTTTTTACTCAATGTCATACATAACAAAGAAGGTGCTACAACCGGGGGCATACCAACCAGCTTTATCCAGATTCTTTTAGTTCCAATATTACCAATCGGACAACTCAAATTAGTAACACTAATATCAAAAGGTATATAACCCAATTTACCAGCCTCACAAGTTGGCGTATAACAAAATTGATTGTCAATACTATCAAAACCATAAACCAACGTATCAACCGAAGGGTAAGCCCCAACGTCTTTTCTGGCATAAAGAGGTGAGCTAATCCTCATCACAATAGAATCACCAACATCCTTTGCTTTCAAAGAAATGCATTTATGTTTATTAACGTCAAACTCAATAGTATCAGAAACAGCAGCAGCTTGTAAACTGTCATTTGGTAATATTTTAGGAATACTGTTAATAGTACTAACTAAAGGAGTTGCCACACCTTCCGAATCACATAAATTAACACTTTTTATTTTATAAGTGTAATCTATGCTTCTATTATTAGGTGTATTGTTATCAATAAACTGTGTGGATATTTTACCAACCTCTCCTATCAACTGATATCCTGAATCATGAACTCCCCTGTAAATTCTATAGCTTTTAAGCAAATTATAGGTTTTGGTATTCGTATCAGTCCAGTTTAATTGTGTTACATTATTTAAAAGCCCTAAACAGGTAAAATTAGGTGGAGGCGTAATGCGCATTGGTGTTATTCTTATTACTATTTCTTTTTTTACCGTTTGAGGAATAGGACATCCATTATCCTTTACTTCAATAAAAAAACTTACCGTCTTTGTATTATTCAATTCGCAACTTGTTTGCCAACAAAATCTATTTACAATACTCTTATAACCATTAATACTTTTTTTAACTGTTGGCTGGCTAATAATACTAGAAGAAAAATAAGGTGAAGCTACCGTCATATACAAAGAGTCATCATCGCTTGATTTAATATCAAAACAAATATTATTAGGAACCTCCACATCAAAAACAGTTCGCGAAGTAACCGTATCTATTGTATCAGTTGCTATAACCAATGGAGCCGGATTAGGTGCACATAAAATAACATTAAACTGAAGCTCCAATCTCACTTCTCCTATTTTTACCCCATTTCTATATTCTTCCACTTTAATAGCGGCTACAAAAGTGCCAACCTGATTAGGCGTAACCGATATTTCTCCTGTCTTTCTATTTATTGATAACGCAGGAGTACCCGAAATGGCAGTAGTAGCCGAAAAACCGGGTAACCAATCAATAGTACTATATGGCCCCTCTGAATTAAAAGGAGTTTCTTGATCTGAATTTGGGTTACCTGGTGTTAAATTTCCATTTAATGGATCAACCAAAGTATAAATTAAACTATCCGAGTTAGCATCGGTAAAATCAAAATTATAACTAAACGGATAACTTGAACATAATAATGTTACCGGATTGTTAGTGTACTTAGGAGTCGAGTTACGTATACCTGCTTTGGGAATTTCGGCATAAAAGGCAGTACTCGCATCACCGGGAACATTAATATTTGAAATAATATGATTTCTACAACAGCGTTCCCAACTTAAATAATAACCCGCTTCATTGTTAAATTCAGTTGGACTCATAGTAACAGTTGCAGTATAAAGTCCTTCTTCAGTACACTCAATAGTAGCACCACCACATTCAGGTTTTACAAAAGCTAAATTCTTTTTACCAATAAAATTTAAGATATAATACTGCTTGAGTACATCGTTGTTTTTGTTATATAAACCTATTCTTATATTGGGTTTATTAAAATCAGTTGTACTGTTCCTGCAGTCACGTAATACACGAAGACTAATTAAGAAATTATTCCCTCCAACCCACTGTACATCAAACCCACCACCAACAATATGGGTGGCGTATGATAATTTAATGGCTAAAGTTAAAAATAATATAAATGTAAATTTCTTCAATCCAACTGCAATATATAATTATAAGTACTAAAAATACTGCAATTGGTTCAGTGACAAAAATTTTACCCAATAATTAGTCAAATAAATTACTCCTATTTCGCGTTATTCACTAAATACACACCTTTCAAAATTGGTAATACGGGGGCAAAATCAATTTGCAAACAATATTTTATATCGTCCGTTTGCAAATGCAATAATTGAAAACGTTTGGCATGTGAAGACATGCGTACCAAATCCTCTAAATTATCCTTATTCGCTTGGTAAAGTAATTTAGCGCTTAATGCACTGTCACAATCTATCGTTAAGTCATGTTGTAAATTATCACAAATGGCTCCCGCAAATAATGTATCCTCCAAATTAACTTTATCCTTCCAACCGGCACATAGCAAAATAATATCCTCATCAACTGACTTAATCCAATTACATACCTGCGTTAAGTTTAAAAACGAACCTATAACAATATTTTTTGCTCCATGTTCCTGAGCGTATTTTAATGCTTTAGTGCCATTTGTTGTAGCCATTGCAACACTTTTTCCATCCAATAAATAATTATCAAAATCAAATGGCGAATTACCTAAATCAAATCCATCTACCTTAATGGCATCTTTTTCGGCAGCTATAACAAAATCAAAATCTTTGAAAATTCTACACTCTTCCGGGCTACTTACCGGTAAAATTTTTTCAACTCCATTTTTAAAAGCCACACACATACTACTTGTTGCCCTTAAAATATCTATAACTACAACCGACTTACCCGCAACCTTATAATAAGGCAATAAAGCCGGGCTCATAACAACTTCTAATTTTCGCATATTGCTTACAATTATACTATTAAAATTACTACTAACTTTAAACTTAACTTAACCTTTTAAAACTACGCATCAACTTAAAATCCTACTATATAATTGTTTAAAAATTGAAAAATTTATAATTAGCTTAAAATTAAGGCCCTACAAAAAGTTCTAAAACTAATGTAAATCAAGTGGTATAAGCTCAATGTAAAAACTTATTATTGCAGCTATTACAAAAAATTAATTATTAAAAATGGCATATCTATTCACATCAGAGTCCGTATCAGAAGGACATCCAGACAAAGTAGCCGATCAAATATCTGACGCGCTAATCGATAATTTTTTAGCATTCGATCCTGAATCTAAAGTTGCTTGTGAAACTCTTGTAACAACAGGTCAAGTAGTATTAGCAGGTGAAGTAAAATCAAAATCTTATTTAGATGTTCAAGAAATTGCACGTGGTGTAATTCGTAAAATTGGATATACCAAATCAGAATATATGTTTGAGGCTAACTCTTGCGGTATTCTTTCAGCTATACACGAACAATCAGCTGATATAAACCAAGGTGTTGATAGAAAAAAGAAACAAGACCAAGGTGCAGGTGACCAAGGAATGATGTTTGGATATGCTACAAACGAAACTGATGACTATATGCCATTAGCTTTAGATTTAGCTCATAAAATACTAATTGAATTAGCTGCTTTACGCAGAGAAAATAAAGCAATAAAATATTTACGTCCTGATGCAAAAAGTCAAGTTACTTTAGAGTATAATGACAATAATGAGCCTGTACGTATTGATGCTATCGTATTGTCTACTCAGCATGATGATTTTGGCCCGGAAGCTAAAATGTTGGCTAAAATAAAAGAAGATATTATTAAAATTTTAATTCCTAGAGTTAAAACCAAATACAAAAAATTTGCTCATTTATTCAATGACAAAATCCAATACCATATCAACCCAACAGGTAAGTTTGTTATCGGTGGCCCGCATGGTGATACTGGTTTAACCGGACGTAAAATCATTGTTGATACATACGGTGGTAAAGGTGCACATGGAGGAGGAGCATTTTCAGGTAAAGATCCTTCAAAAGTAGATCGTTCTGCTGCTTATGCAACTCGCCACATAGCTAAAAACTTAGTTGCTGCTGGTGTTTGTTCAGAAGTATTAGTTCAAGTTTCTTATGCAATTGGTGTTAAAGACCCAATGGGTATTTACATTAATACTTACGGTACATCGAAATTAAAAATGACTGATGGCGAAATTGCTAAAGCCGTTGAGAAATTATTTGATATGACTCCATACGGTATAGAAACCCGTTTAAAATTACGTAACCCTATCTATAGCGAAACAGCTGCTTATGGACACATGGGACGTAAAAACGAAATAGTAACTAAAGAATTCAAAGGTCCTGATGGAAAAATGACTAAATTCAAAGTAGAGTTATTTACTTGGGAGAAGTTAGATATGGTTGATAAAATCAAAAAAGCTTTTAAAATAAAATAAGCCCTTATCTAGCAATAAATTTTAACAGCCTCGAAGTAACTAACTTCGGGGCTGTTTCGTTTTAAAACCCAGCCATAAATAATACATTCCAACTTACACATTCCAACTGCTAGCGTTCTTTGTATTCACTTCAACTATCCTTTTACGATTGTAGTAACCAATAGAATTAACCGAAAACAATCATCTTTAAACTCTTTACAAATAAAAAGGGAGATTGCTGTTTGCAATCTCCCTTTTCAATTCTATAGGATTGTATTTTATTAATACTCCCACATATCGTGTTCTTTTTCAAATAAATCTTGCTTTATTTTTTCTCCTTCCAAAATAGCTGCAACACCATTGTCTTTAAACTCATCTCTTTCACGAATATACTTATCTTGTTCGTTAGATTGTTTGATTATATAACTAGAGAACATTCTAGCTTCAAACCAATCTTCATAAGTAATCCTAGCTGCATCATTTTGTCGGTTAAATACTTCAAAATTTATTAGTTGATGTCTTACATCACTTTCTTTTTCTAAATCTTTAGAATGATATCTTAACACACAAAGTTCTTGTTCACCTAAATCAACACCTGCTTTTTTCAACTTGTACATTGGAGCAATAGCAATTATTCTTACATAATAGGTGCTATGCTTTTTATCAAAAATCCAATCTTCAGTTATTTTAAATTTCTTCAATCCTTCTGCAGGATCAAATTTATTTACAACTGTGTCAATTTTAGTACCATCCTCTGGTGCTTCCGGATTAATAGCTACTTCAACAAACTCAGTATCTGAACCCAAAAGTAAAAACTCTTCAATTGACATTGAACTTGTCAAAGAATCATTTCTATAAGGAGTTAATTTACCGGTTTTAACAGCATTATAAAACACAACGCTTAAAGGGTTTTTAGGCCAAGCCATTACCTGATTTTGTTTTTCACGAACATCAACCATGCGTGTAATGCGTTTAGAACTCATTACATCAGCTTCTCTTAAGTAAGGCCAAGGCACTACTTTTCTTTCTTTCACGGCTTGACGATTATAAATAAAATCATCGTAAACACCTTGTGAGTAACCATTTAAAGCAGCTACTAAAACGATTAATATAATGCTTATTTTTTTCATAACTATCTAACTTCAACAACTAGTGCCGATGGAATAGGAACTGCACCTTGAGGTCCCATTGCTTTTACACCAGTAACAATAATTTTATCACCAGTTTTTACGTTTTGTAAAACACTTCTCATTCTTGGAGAAATTACTGAACCACTTCCAGACTCAAATTGAGGTGCTCCAGATTTTGGAGAGTAAATCAATTGGTAACTGATCGGTTTGTAACTAACACCTTCAAATACGAAATCTTTTAACGGTGTTCCAATGTATGATGCCGACTTAACCTGACCAGGTGAAGTAGAACCAGACACTTCAATTCCACCCAAAGTTAAAGTAGGGCGAGGAACATTTTTTAAGCGATATTTTTGCTCACCCATTTTTCTAACGCCATCAGGTGTTTTTACAGAAACACTAATTGTTAATTCTCTAGTAGAAATATCACTACCAGGGATAATTAATTTAAATGTTCCCGGTTGAGCATCTTTTGAAAGCGTACCAAAACTAGAAGTAACGTTTAACTCAGAAGCTGAATAACCTGGTACTGAAACCGAAATGGGGTTTTCAAGACCACGATACACAACATTCATTTTAGTTGCAGATACCACCGCTAAAGGTTTTACAACTGTATAGCTTGTTTTATTTTCATACGTCTTAATCTCACCATTTAATTTTCTTTGGGTAATTACTGCTGTATATTTTTTCTCCCCTTCACCAGATGCAGTTGTTTCATACATACCCACACCATTTTCTACTTTAACAGGGGTACCGTTTACTGTTAATTCAAAAGATTGGCGAGAACTATTAGCTGCCAAAAATATTTTTGCAACATATTTACCGCCTTGGGAAATATATGTTCCATTTTCGGGTATTACCTCTGCAGTAAAATTATCAACTATAAAATCAGTAACTGTCAAGCCTTTATTTAACTCATCCAAAACTTGAGCTTCTGTATTTTTAATATCATTCTCAATTTTAGTCAGTAATGTAGCCACTGCTGCAAGAGGAGAATGTTCAAATAACTCAGATTCCCATGTATGAGATGAGTTTTTAGGAGTTTCTGTAATTAAATCACTTTTTACATTACTTCTTTGCTCTGGAGGCAGAACTTCTAACATTTTAGTTCTCCACTCGTTAATTTTATTTCTTAACTCTTCTCCCTTTTTTTGAACGATTAAATAGTTAGCATGCTTTTCCATATTTGGGGCATCTACAATTTCGCCATCAGGTTTTCCTTCTTTACGTCCACCAGCATTCGTTATTAATAAATTCTTCAGGTCTGATACGTATTTAATGGCATCAGTTGCTATTTTATCAACTTTTTTTGCATTAGTTTGAGCTGTTAAACCTTTTTCGTCTGCCTTATTATTGCTAACATATTTATCAATTGAAGCTAATATTGATTTATTTTTACTTTCAATATTAACTCCAGCCTTTTCCATACTTACTTCAACTAAGTGGAACGCTTTTAATATTTCGGCTGATACATTCAGTGCCAATAGTGCTGTTAACACCAAGTACATCATGTTAATCATCTTCTGCCTTGGGGATACATTTCCTCCTGCCATTTCTTATCTAATTTTATTTTAAAACGATTAATAAATTATTTTAGTACAATTACTTACAAGAGTTAAGGAGATTATCCTTTAACGCTCATAGCTGATAACATATTGCCATAAACATTATTCAATGATGATAAGTTTTTAGACAATTTTTCCATTTCAACTTTGAAAGTTTCAGCTTGTTTGTTTGTATCGTTTAATGTGTTTACAGTTTTTGATAAACCACCAACGAATTCATTAATTGATTTTAAATGATTGTTTGATTCAGTAATCTCTAATTCATATACTGAATTTAAAGACGCTAAATTTTTAGTCATTCTTTCTATTTGAGCACCATACTCTTTAGAACCTTCTGAAGCAGAAACTAAACCATTCATAGCTTCAACAGCTTTAGAATATGAAGTATTGATTCCTGTTAATGACTCAGCTGCTTGTTTAACATTTTTGCTATAAGACTCAGTTGCAGCAGCAGCACTTGATAAATCTTTTAATCCTGATACGTTATCATTTAATGCACGGAAACCAGTTCCTAAACTATTAATTAAATCCGGACCAATTTTAGCGTCTTCCAACATTTTATCTAATTGTTGAGTAACACCAGCGCCTGATTTAGGAGCTTTTTTATTATCTTTAGGGTCTAAACCCGCTAACTCAGGGTAAACCAAAGTCCAATCTGGTTCTTGATGAGGCTTCTCAAACGCTGAAACTAAGAAAATACCTGCTTCAGTTAATAATCCCACGATAAGCATCTCATCAGCACCCTTCCAGTGCGTAATCTTAAATAATGCTCCTACGATTACAACTGCTGCTCCAATACCGTAAGCCTTTCCCATGAACGACTTAAATCCTTTACTTTCTAAGAAACTGTTAGCCATGTTTTTAATTTTAATTTTGTTTTAGGTTAATGATTATTTATTTAGTTTATTTTTTATCTTTATTCGAGCGACCAATGTAACTCATTACACAACGGAAACCAGTATATGAATTACAGCTGTCTTGGTATTCATAAGTTCTGGTACCACACTGTAAATAGTATGCTACATCTTTCCAAGAACCGCCACGAATTACTTTACGTTTTAAAGTCTCTGCGTTATCCGGATCATCCTCAGGAACCTCAAATTGATAGTCAGGATTATTATCGTGCGAGAATAAATTGGTATTGGTTTCATATGCAGTACTTGTCCATTCTGCAACATTTCCACTCATATCATACAATCCGAAATCGTTAGGGAAGTATGAATTTACTCTAATTGGGTAATGTCCACCGTCAGAAACATACTCGCCACGACCTGGTTTGTAGTTAGCTAAAGAACAACCTTTAGCATTTCTAACATAGTAATTTCCCCAAGGGTAATGATTTTGATCTCTACCACCACGGGCAGCGTATTCCCACTCATACTCTGTAGGCAATCTGAATTCAGTAACTGTAGGTTCTTCAACATCATTATAATATGAGTTTAAATGATTTGTTCTCCAATAACAGAATGCGCGAGCTTGATGCCAGCTAACACCAACTACAGGATAATCATCATATTTCGGATGCCAAAAGTATACTTGAGCTAAAGGCTCATTATAAGAATAAGTGAAATCTCTAATAAATACTAAGGTATCAGGATAAATTTTAACTACCTTTTCTTTCATAAAATCGCGCTTAGAGCGTTTATAAGCATCTTGACGTTTTAACTGTGCAGCAGCTTTTAAGTCAACATAAGTATATTTATATTCAATTTTACGAATATCTAACTGTTTTTGTCTGTAATAGCTCTCTGTTTCATTGTAAAACATATCCTGCAAAGCACTAACATCTGTATTCTTATCTATTGGTTTAGAGTAGTCAAGTGCTTGGTATGTATTACCAAATCCATCATCAACTTCTTGTGTAAATTCTAATTTTACTCTCATGATTGAATCAACAACAGTAGCAACGAACTGGCGGTATTCGTTATTTGTTATTTCTGTTTCATCCATATAGAAAGCTGATACCGAAATTTGTTTATTTGGTGCAAGCATTGCCATTGGAACATCTTGCTCAGTTGCTCCAATATGTATTGAACCGGTTGGTACATAAATAGTACCGAATGGTTGAATATGAGACCACGATCTGCGTCCTTGAACGCCAACCAGCTCTCCTTTATCATCGAAGCCACACCCTACCAATGCAATGGCAACAATTGTTAGTAATATTAAATTTATTTTTTTCATTTTCTTGCAAAAAATTAATAAATGTCGAAAGGCAAAATTATATTTTATTAGGTAAAAAGCAAATTTTCCACATTTTATTATCAATTAACGTGGTTCTCTGCTAATTATTATATAAAATTATAAAATTCTTGGTGTTTTAATTGGAAATATTACTGGTGGTTGCTTTACACTTGTTTTAAAACCGAAGCAATACCTCAATCCTATTTCATGAGAACCTTGACTGTAACTGATAATGTCACTTGTAATTAAATCGTAACTATAGCAGGCCATTAAACCGAAAGGGAAATTATAGCCTAATAAAATAGAGAACTCTTGCGGTGTTCTATATGATAAGCCTCCCATCAATGTTTGATTATAAGTAGCCATTACATTTACGTCTGCACTGCTTTTAGTTCCATCTGTTTTGTATAAAATATTTGGATTTAAAACAATATTTGAAGAACCTAAATCGTAATTAGCTCCTGTCATAGCATAATAGTGTCTATCTTGACTAGCTGTTTTGCTTTGGTTACCCCATGACCAAGTTGCAGTTGGTGTATTAAGATGTAATGATGACAAACCAAAATAAAAATCGTTGAATATGCTTAACTGAGGCATTGTATAGTAAAGACCTAAATCGAAATTAACACCAATACCACTTACATTAGAAGTAGGAATCAATGGGTCATTCGGGTCAATGGCCACTAATTTAGAACCATCTAATCCTTTTTGCACAAAACCAATTCCCAAACCACCTGCTAGTTTAGAACCATTATCAAACGGATGAATATATGCTACACTCAAAGTTGGAGCTAACGTGCGAGAAAAACCTAACTCATCGTTCCAAACATTCAAACCTAAACCTACTCTACCTAAATTGGCATGTATGCCAAAATTTAATGTCGTTGGCGCATTACCTTGCCCTACCGGTTTAACATTTCCAGAATTTGCATCTGGTGTAAACGCTGTTCCTCCACCGTACCCAACCCATTGCGTTCTATAGGTTGCATTGGCACAAATTTTTTCTGGCGTTGAACCTGCAAAACCCGGATTATAAAACAACTTATTATTCATAAATTGAGTAAACTGAGGATCTTGTTGTGCTTGAAGTTTAATAGAGGTTAAACTTATAATTAAAAGTAATATAGTAAATTTTATTTTCATCAACTGTTAGTACTTGTTTATATTTATAATTTTCAATAATAAACAATTAAATTAAAAATACAAATAGGGTTCTTTATATTCATTAACGAAATATAATTATTGATGGTATAAAAAAGTACATAAAAAACAAAATGCCTTGAAAACGAAAAAGTTTCAAGGCATTTTATCCGAATTTTGAAGTGTAAATATTTTATTTTTCCTTATTTATTTCTATTATAAATTTATCAATAGCTGCAACCATAGAAGGAGTTTCTGGTGTTGGAGCTTGAATATTAGCTGTTAGTTTTTCGTCCTTAATTGCTTTAATAGTTGTTGCTCCCCAAGCGGCAATTACTGTTTTGTTTTGTTTAAAATCAGAGAAATTTTCATACAGTGAGCGTATATCTGCAGGACTAAAGAATGCGATGATGTCATAATTAACATCGCTCAGGTCTTGTAAATTAGCAGAGGCAATGCGATAGAAATAAGCTTCTTTAAAAGTATATTTACTTTTTTTCATAAACTTCTCTATATCCTGCTTTCTCCAATCGCTGCAAGCAAATAAATACTTTTCTTTGGGATGGTTTTTAAATAACGGGAATAACTCTACCTCGGTGCCTTTTCCAACAAACACTTTTCGTTTACGAACCTGAATATATTTCGATAAATAGTTAGCGATACTTTCGTTTACACAAAAATACTTCATATCAATAGGCATTTCTAATTTTAACTCTGCACACATTCTAAAGAAATGATCAACAGAATTACGTGAGTTCAATATAATGGCCGTATATTCAAGTATATTAACTTTTTGAGCTCTAAACTCTTTTGAGCTTAATGGATGAACCTCAATAAATGGCCTGAAATCAACTTTCAAGCTATATTTTTTAGCTAAATCAAAATAAGGTGATTTTTCGGTTTCGGGCTTGGGCTGACAAACCAATAAACTTTTAACTTTGGTATTTTTCAACTTAAATAGTTATTTAAAATTTTTATAAAAATGAGCCAAGGACTAATTTCTAAGGCGCAAAGATATATAAATATGTAAAAAAATGGCAATGTGCTTTTCGTAACTTGATTAATAAAGTAACGTATTAACCTGTAGAGAATTCCTGTAAAAAAAATACCAACTATAGTAAAAAATATTGCCTGCACAAAATCGGAATTGTTTATAAAAGTGTAAAAAATAGCAAACAGCAATAAAATTAAACTGGAGAAGTTGGCTATCTGAACGGTATTAATAATCATTTTCAATGATGAGTTTGTATCATCAAGTAAATAGCCTACGATAAAATGAACAATAAACTTAATGATATAAACCAATAATATAACTCCTGCTATAATTAGTGACAGTACTAAATAATTAAATTGATTGAGCAGCTGATTATAGGCAAAAAACTGAGCTAAAATATAAGAAAAACTTAATATGTAAATAAGAAATAGGTGGAATGATGTCCAGGTAAATTTACCATCTTTCCATTGGTTAATACTGCTCAGAAATGATAAATCAAATACGGAAACTATAGCTTGTTCAAAATTACGGGGATTACTTAAACGCACTAATGCTAAATAGAGCAATAGCAATAATAAATACCAAATTTTCCATTCATTGTTAATGACTATTGCCGGTTTAATTTGTTTCAGAAAAGGCAGATCACGAGTGTTGTTTAACTCCATAACCACTTGTATAGGAATAGCACTCTTTAGCTTTACAGTTGGATTAAAAATACTATTACAAATAGCATTATTTGCTAATGAATCAAGCAACGAAAACTTATTGTTAATTAAGCTATCTGTTACTTGTACATTACTTACTGAATCTATTTTAGGCGCAACAGGTAATTGCTGTGCCTGCATATTACAAGTAATGTATAAAAGCAGGATAGTATATATTCCTTTGATTAAATTCATTATTTAAAAATAGTTAATATAACCAAAATGTATTTTGGCCTTATTGTACTCAATTGGATTATCAAATTGTTTTCCCATAGCATAAACTAAAGTAAACACACCTGCCCCACTTTCAAAAACCAAACCTGCACCAAAACCAAATGGATTATCAACTCTAAATGGTTTGACGGCTTCGTTCTGATACCAGGCCTGATTATAAAAAACGAATACATTAGAGTTCTTATCTAAAATGTATCGCAATTCTGTATTCGCAATTAGGTATTTATTGGCAAATATACTTTGTTCATCGAAGCCACGAAGTGTTTTTAATCCACCAATGCGGAAAAGTTCGTTCAGAAATAAATTTTGCGTTTGTAACCATGCAATATTTGCCTCTGTTTTTAAAACAATACTTTTATATAGTTGTACATAATTTTCCGCTTTACAGGTAATTCGATATTGCAAAAATTGTAAATTGATGGAGTCATAGATATTGTACTTAAATCCTGAACCATTATCCAACTGAATGGCATTTATGGTAGGATTTCTTATGATATTTTTTGTGCCTAATGCAAAATCTACATCAAAGCTATAACCTTTGGTTGGATTGGGTAAATAATTAATCTTTGTTATTTTCAAGCCTATTCCATACAAATCTTTTCGTACATCGTTTGTTGATGGTAGTGCTTTATTACTCTTGATATAATTGGTATCAATAGTAATTAATGTTGTGCTCTGTGTTGAATAAAATAATTTTAAATAATTGGTACCAATAAACCGGTATTGAAAGGCTAAATCGTTTTGTAAATCAAAAAAGGCGGTATCGTACAACAATAAATTTAGGCCATAATCAAGCGCTACTTTTGTATTAAACAGATATGGGTAGTTAAACTTAATTTTTAATTCCTGAGCGGTTCCTAAAAAGCTTCTATAGTTTACATCTAATGATTTTCCGCTACCTGCAATATTTTGTAGCTTTAAATTTATATCACCTGTAATAATAATTTTATTTGATTGGCTGCTATTGGGAGCAAAACCAATGATACCATCAAAGCTGCTCGATTTTTTGTTTGTTAAATAGGTAATAAGTTTTGCCTTATTTCCATAAAAATACACTACTGACGATTGATTAAGGTTCACATAAGGCAACTCTGCCAATCTTGCATCTGTTCGTTTTATTATATTTTCATTATAAGCAGCACCTACTTTTATATTGGTATAGTTGGCTAAAAATTTGGGCTTTATTTTAGCATTGCCCAATACTCTTATGGAATCAAAAACAATTTGAGGACCTTTGTTAAACAATAAATTGGCACTTACAAAATTACTGTCTATCTCAACTGAATCTAAGGAAAAGGTAGCAAAGGGAAATGCATTATTGCTTAGCCACTGTAGTGCTTTCTCGACTTTTTGTGCGTATGCAACAGGATTGAAAACTGTTTTATTAAATTGTTGCAAATCAAAACCGGCCGCGCTTAATAAATAATTATCGCCTTTGGTATTGTTAATTTTTAACCACCTGAAGGAATTATTTGATTCTATATTTATTTCAACGGAATCGTTGGTAACAAATGTATAAGTGCAATTGGCCAGTAAATAGGATTGCCGTGCATACTGCAGAAGTATTTGATTAACGCCTGCTATTAAAGCTGCGGAATCATTATAAAATGAGGGTAAATTTAAATGGGGAGTGGCTTGATTTTGCGAATTTGATTTATAGGTATAATGTGCTTTTAAAATTGGTTTTTGTGCTCCGGCAAACAGGCATACAAACATTATGCAACACAACAATGTAAGGCGAATAGGCAAAAACGAACTGAACACCCTAGCAATTAAGTAATAAATAATTAGTTTAAAAAATGTTTCGGTTTAATTACCATTCTCAGAATCCTGAATAGCTTTATCTATCATCTGTTGAACAAGTTGCTTATCTTTTTCATTTAACGATTGGCGTTGCAGCGCAATTTCTTTAAGCTTATTGTAAACATCTTTTTTTCTAGCCTCTAAAGCAACATAATTTACGAAATTTCCTTTCTCATTTTTGTATGTTTTGTCGCCTATAACATTTATTTCTACTAAAACTTGATTTAACACTTCTCTGGTTAGTTGTTGAAACCTGGCATTAAACTCGGCTATGTTATTTTCGGCCTGGCGTTCGCCACTATAGTTTTCGGCTACTTGTTTTATTTGTGTTTGTACAAACGATGCCAGTTTTTGTTTAGCCGTTAACATGGCTTTGCTTTTAGCTGTTTCCATATCGGTACTCTCACCACTGGCCGTAGCTCTAAAGTATCTATTATTGCCTTCATAACTACTTCCGCTAAATGGCGATTTTACTTCTGTTAAACCCTTAGGCGCTCCACATGCCATTAACAACATAATACAAATGGAGCTTAATGCTATTATTCTTTTCATAACTAATCTTCTAAATCGTATTGTTTAATTTTTCTGTATAAGGTTCTTTCTGAAATACCCAATTCATTGGCCGCTTTCTTTCTGCGTCCTCTATACTTTTCTAATGCTTTTTTTATCAGTTCAATTTCTTTTTGTTCTATTGATAAACTTTCAGGCTCCGGATTATGGGTAACTGGAATTTCAATAATATTTGAATTGTTAAAATTTTGAGGATGTATATTACCTTGATTATTTTGTCCAGATGAATTATTCATATTTTGATACATGCCGGTATTATAAACGTTGTTTATATTATCGTTTGTTTTCATCGCAAAATCAACTGATGAGGGATTAACACCTCCTCCGTTCATCATCTCAAAAACAACACCTTTTAAATCGCTTAAATCTTTGCGTAATTCAAAAAGTACTTTATAAAATATGTCTCGCTCACTCATTTGGTTGGCATCAGCTACATTGCTCATTAAAGCTGGTAAACCTGCACGTTCTGCTGGCAATACTTGCGATAATTCGTAAGCATTTACGTTTTTATCTTCATCAAGTACTGAAAGTTGTTCTGCTACATTTTTAAGTTGACGAATATTACCGGGCCATCTAAAATTGGCTAAAATATTTTGTGCTTCAGCATCTAACATAACCGGTTTCGATTTATACTTTTCAGCAAAGTCTGCACTAAATTTTCTAAAAAGTAAATGAATATCTTCTTTACGTTCACGCAATGATGGCACTCTGATAGGAACAGTGGAAAGACGATAATATAAATCTTCTCTAAACTTACCTTGTGCTGAATAGTCAAGTAAATCTCTGTTGGTTGCTGCTATTACACGTACATCTGTTTTTTGCGTTTTAGACGAACCTACTTTTAAAAATTCTCCACTCTCCAAAATACGTAATAAACGCGATTGGGTTTCTAATGGCAACTCTCCTACTTCATCCAAAAAAATAGTTCCACCGCTTACCGTTTCAAAATATCCTTTACGTGTATCTAAGGCTCCTGTAAATGACCCTTTTTCATGCCCGAACAATTCTGAATCTATGGTTCCCTCAGGAATTGCGCCACAGTTAACTGCTATAAAAGGGCCATGTTTCCTAGTACTTAATGAATGTATGATTTTAGAAAATGCTTCTTTACCAACTCCACTCTCTCCATTTATAAGCACAGTTATATCCGTTGGCGCTACTTTTATGGCTGTTTGCAAAGCATAATTGAGCAATTGTGAATTGCCTATAATTTCAAATCGTTGTTTAATATCCTGTATGTTCATCTATAATTACTTCTTTATTTTGTATAATGTCAAAACCTGCAATCCCTTTGCTAATGGTAAGTTTCATTGTTGAAGGAGATATTATGTTTTGATAACCGTTATTGTCTCTAATATCTATTGTTCTGGCGTATGGGTAATCGTTTAAAAATTTATCTTTAAAATAAAACGTAAATGATTTAATAGTAGTTCCTCTTTTTCTATTATAGGTTTCATTTATTTCAATTTGGTCGATAGCATGGTAGGTAGTTTGAGGGTTAAAGTTGATATATAAACTCAATACAATAAGGGAGAAAAACCCTATGGGTACAAAACCAAATAAACAGATTAACCAATATTCAAATATGTTATGATAAATCATTTTAGGTTTGATAAA
The DNA here is from genome assembly GCA_040388375.1 of Bacteroidota bacterium. Classification (NCBI taxonomy): domain Bacteria; kingdom Pseudomonadati; phylum Bacteroidota; species Bacteroidota bacterium. The sequence goes on from JAZKBU010000006.1 coordinate 296,302, forward strand.
CCTATAGGTCAAACCTATCGTAGCAACGCTTAAAACAAAAACAATAATGACTGCTTCTGAAATATTAATTACTACTTTTTCTAATAAATGTAAATAAAAAAAGAACCCCATTGCAAAGGTAAAAATGGGTAATTTATAGGACCAATGGGTCCTGTTATATTTATATATTTTTTTTACTTGTTTTGGTAATGGGGTAGTTAAATTATCATCTTTAAAAAAGCTATTTTCAAACAAATAATCATTGTGTGCATTTAACGGATTTTGATTTAACAATAAACATAAGTGTGCAAATGAGTTAGGAAAAGCTTGTTTTAATTCGAGTGGTTTTTCAAAAAATGCTTCTAACAATCTTGAAAATATATAATCAAACTCCTGACTTGTTCCCACGTATTTATTGGTGTTGGGATTTAACTTACTTTCTGTTAAATAAATTTCGTACCAGGTATCAATATAACTTCCAAAATGCTGGTCGAAATAAACGCCATTATTTACTGTTTGCACCAATGCCATTCCTAACTGGTAAAAGAAAATATTCTCCCCATCATTGGCTAATAAATGTCCCTCTGAGAACTTCTTCCATGAAACAGCAATTATTTTATTGGTATAAGTAACTCCTTCGTTTATGTTATTGCTGTCGCGTAAGGTAAATGCTTCGGGATAAACATAAATATATTCGTATCCTGTTAAAAAAAAACCTTTTAAACCAAATGTGAGCTGGGCTATGTATGATAATAGTATATAACGCATATCATCTGTTACCTCTATCCCTCTTCCTAAAACTTTTATTTCTCTGTCAATTTTAAAAACCCTGCTTACAAATTTCTTTTTTGCTTCAGGGTTTAAATTGCGGTAATACAAATTGAATTTTTCAAGCAAAATACCAGCACTTGTGTGTTTATTATTTTCTTCGAAAAAATTCATCCTTATAAAAATATAGGTTAGTTAAATTTTACTTCTTCTACTATTTTCCCAATTAAACTGGTAATGGTAACACGCTCAATCAGTACTTTTACATATTGGCCTTTTTGGTAATGCTCTCTTGGAAAAATAACTACTTTGTTCTGGTCATTGCGTCCTTTAAAATCGTTTTCCGATTTTTTTGATTCTCCTTCAATTAATACGGTATGAATGGTTCCTATTTCTCTGGTATTTTTTTCTATACTTACTTTATGTTGCAAGGCTATAATTTCACTCAAACGTCTGGCTTTTACATCTGCAGGAATATCGTCAGCATATCTGCGTGCGGCTAAAGTACCTGAACGTTCGCTGTATTGATACATAAAAGCAAAATCAAATTGTCCATATTCAAATAAACTCAAAGTATCTTGATGCTCCTCTTCTGTTTCTGTACAAAAACCTGCAATTACATCTGTAGAAACACCACAGTCGGGTAATACTTCTCTTATTTTTTCTAAACGTATTTTAAACCATTCTCTGTCGTACGTTCTATTCATCAGTTTTAATACGCGTGTATTACCTGACTGCATAGGATAATGAATATAGTTACAAATATTGTCGTACTTTTTAATGGTGTATAATACTTCGTCCGTAATATCTTTAGGATGTGATGAGGTAAAACGAACACGTAAATCTTTACCGATTAAGGCAACTTGCTCTAATAATTGTGCAAAGGTGAAAGTAAGATTTCCTTCTTCGTCTTTTATTTTATAGGAATCAACATTTTGTCCTAATAGTGTTACTTCTTTATAGCCTTGCGCATATAGTTCTTTGGCTTCTGCTATAATTGATTCTGGCTCTCTACTTCTTTCTCTGCCTCTTGTAAAAGGAACCACACAGAATGAGCACATATTATCGCAACCCCTCATTATGCTTATGTAAGCGGAAACGCCATTACTGCTTAAACGTACCGGAACTATTTCTGCATAGGTTTCTTCACGGCTTAAAAGCACATTCATTGCTTTTTGCCCATCTTCTACTTGTTCTATTAATCGTGGAATATCGCGGTAGGCATCGGGCCCCACAACAATGTCTATTATTTGCTCTTTTTCTAATAAATCGTTTTTTAAGCGTTCGGCCATACAGCCTAAAACACCTACAATCATTCCCGGGTTTGTTTTCTTTTGGTGTTTTATTTCGCGTAAACGACCCCAAACGTGTGCTTCTGCATTATCTCGGATGGAACAGGTGTTTACAAATACTACATCAGCTTTTTGAATATCGTGCGTAGTTTTAAATCCTTTATCGGCCATAATAGACGCAACTACCTCGCTATCGGCTAAGTTCATTGCACAACCATATGTTTCTATATATAAATTTCGAGTTGCACTTTCTGGTGCTATATCTGCTGTTACGCCTCTCATGCTGGATTTTTATTTTTATTTGGGCTGCGAATATAAAATAATTATGTCAGTATGGCAGATTATTTAAATATATTTTACGAATGGTTCCCTTAAGGTTTAAGCTTATTATTGATTGTGTTTTGGGTTTTTATTGTTGCTGACAATAATATATTTGCCTCTATGATAATTAACGATATTATTCAATTATTTGAAGCTTATGCACCTATTCAATTACAAGAAAGCTATGATAATAGTGGATTAATTACGGGCGATAAAAAGGCTGCAATTACCGGTACTTTAATCACTTTGGATTGTACAGAATCTATTGTAGATGAGGCTATCGCTAATAATTGTAATTTAATTGTAGCTCACCACCCCATTATTTTTAGTGGATTGAAAAAAATTACAGGCAAAAACTATGTGGAAAGGGTGATTATTAAGGCTATCAAAAATGATATTGCCATTTATTCGGTACACACTAATTTAGACAATGTGAGTGATGGCGTAAATGGAAAAATTGCAGAACGGCTTGGATTGCAAAATATTCGTGTTTTACAAAACAAGGCTGGTATTCTTAAAAAACTGGTAACCTTTATTCCTTCCAGCCATGCGGAACAAGTACAACAAGCTTTGTTTAAAGCCGGGGCGGGTCATATTGGTAATTACAGTGATTGTGGGTTTAGTAACAATGGTACTGGTAGCTTTAAAGGTAATGAGTTAAGCTCTCCTTTTGCTGGCAAACCAAATGAATTACATATAGAAGAGGAAGTAAGATTTGAAACCATTGTACCTATATACCTTCAAAATGAAATTATTGCTGCTTTGCTTAAAGCCCATCCCTACGAAGAAGTAGCCTATGATATTATACCTATTGAAAACACTTTTAATGGTATTGGTAGCGGCCTTATTGGGGAACTGGCTGAAGAAATGAACTCAACTGATTTTTTGAAAATGTTAAAAGAGAAAATGGAACTAACGGTAATTAAATTTACTCCATTTGACAAACCTATTAAGAAAATAGCTCTTTGTGGGGGTGCCGGGCAGTTTTTGTTGAAACAAGCTATTCAACAAGGGGCGGATGCTTTTATAAGTGCTGATTTTAAGTACCACGAGTTTTTTGACGCTGAGCAAAACCTTATGATTGCTGATATTGGGCACTACGAAAGTGAAAAATTCACAAAAGAGCTTATGTTTGATTTAATTATGAAAAAAAATCCTACATTTGCCCTCCTTTTAAGTAAAATAAACACTAACCCAGTAAATTACTATTATTAAAATATGTCAATGGCTACAGAAATAAGCATAGAGCAAAAATTAAAAGCACTGTATAAGTTACAAATTATTGATTCACAAATCAGTAAATTACAAGCTGTACGTGGCGAGTTACCTATTGAGGTGG